>JAJZJZ010000040.1 GCA_021809755.1 Thermoplasmata archaeon | reverse complement strand
GACACCAGAGCTTTTAGTCTGGCGTCGTCGGCTTTAACTCCTGCTTCTTCCATCACTTTCCTAAGGTTCGCTTCGTCTATCTCTTTTCCTGCTGAATGTATCAACAGTGCTCCGTATACATATTCCATTTCTTTTTCCTCCTTTACCCAAATAGTGCGCCAAATCCTTCTGTGGCGTCTTCTGCTTCTTTTTCTTCGTTCTTCTCTTCCTTCACTTCTTCCTTATGTGCATTTTCTTTGGTTTCATGTTTCTGCACAACTGCTCTTGAATTAATTATGAGGTTTTCCCTCTCCTTTTCATCAAGGAACTTTGTTTCAATTGCGAGGCTTTCTGCTTGCAGTCTGCCTTTTATTATAAGTTCAGGAACAATTTCTTTGGTAATAAACATTACCGATCCTGCAAGTACCTTTGCTCTGGAGAATGCAAGTGCAATTTCTCCCATGACAAATTCCGGTGTGATTGAAAGTACATCCGACTTGAATATCAGACCATCATAATATGCTGATACAACATCTAGCCCAACTGTAATGGGATGAATTTCAAGCTTTTCCAGAATTTTAGCCTTTTCCTTTGAGATTTTCTCTCCCTTTTTTACAAACAAGGCTTCTTTCTTTATTACTATTTTACCCTTTTCTATGGCTGTCTGCAAACCAACCTTCTGAAACTCGCTGATCATAGGTCCTGGCGGGAACTGCGTCTCCTTGGCTTCTATAACTATGTCTTCAGTGGCAACTTCTCCTCCTCTGGCAGCTGCCTTTTGTTTTGAACCCTCCAAAGATGAATATAGTTTCTGGGGTGTCATATCCGTTGTTACTAATGCTATTTGTCCTGAAACAAACTCCTTCAAGTCACCTATGTGATCTTTTTTCACATTTTCAAGTGATTTCTCAACAAGAGTTCCCCTCATCACTCTTAATCTCGCTTTTCCCTTAAGTGATCTCCTTATCTGCTGAAGCTGTTTATTTCTAATGCCCTTAATACTTACTATTGCGGACACGGGGCTCTGTTCTATTTCAGAAGTGACCTGATTAACAAGTTCAACTTTCCATTTTGCCGGCTCCGTCAATTCAAATCACCCAAATCCAGTTTTACTGCTTTTCCCATTGTCGTTTTGATATAAATTGAATCAATATTTGAACTTCCTTTTTCAAGTTTCCCTATGATTCTCTTAAATACTTCTCTAATGTTGGCCCCAACATCTTCTTCAGGCATTGCTCTTGTCCCAACTGGCACATGGAAAGTTTTTTTGTCTCTTGTTCTGACCCTTACTGTTCTCTTAAGAACACCAATCATGGAACTAGGATCCTGCCCCGGTGGAACCGGTCTTGGTATCTTTCCCCTGGGACCCAATACCTGACCCAGAGATTTTCCTATAGTAGCCATTAAATTTGATTCTGCTATGAAATATTCTACCTGGTTTACAATCTTTTTAAAATCCTTCTTATTGTCAGCGAACTTTGAGAGATCCTCTGGCCCGTATGAAATATCAATTGCCCCCTTTACCTTTTGTCTCATTTCTTCGCTTGCAAATATTGCAACCTTATATTCACGACCTCTTCCCTTAGGTAAAACGACCTCATCATTAATCCTGTTTTTAGGATTTGATAGATCCAGATCCTTCAGGTTTATGGCCAATTCTAAACTCTCAAGGAATTTTCTTTCCTTTCCGTTTGCCTTAGCTTCCTTTATTTTATCTTCAAGTTTTCCTGCCATTTAATCCCTCCTGCAAATTGCAGTCTTAGCGGGCTCTGATCCATTTTTCACCCTTTTATATATAAAAGGTGGACAATAGGATGCGAGTGCCAACTGCATTGGCAATCTATTAAAAACCTTTTTGTATGATCAGGATACCTTGATCTCTCCCTTGATAATTTCATCCTGAATTTCTTTTGCTGTTTTGCCTTCAACGTTGATCCCCAGACTGAAACAGGTTCCGAGAACTTCAAGAACTGCTCCCTTCAAGTCGTTAGACATCATTGAGTCCATCTTTGATTTTGCTACTTTTGTTATGGACTCAAGTGTTGCGTTGGCAACAACAGTTTCCTTTCTCTTTCCAGATCCCTTTTCAATACCTAGTTCTTTCTTCAATAGAGCAGAGGTTGGTGGAATTCCAACTTTTATTTCATATGTTTTTTTTGCTGGATCTGTTACTGTAACAGTTATTGGAACTTGCATGCCCTGAAAATCCTTTGTTTTCTCATTAATTTCCTTTATAATCTGCCCCAAATTGAGACCTAGTGGACCAAGTGCGGGACCTAGTGGTGGACCGCTGGTGGCCTTGCCTCCTTCTACCATGGTTTTAACTTCCTGTGCCATAATCTTTACCTGTTCCGTGATGCTGGATTTATTTTAATACTTTCCTGAAAATATACCATGGACAAAAAAATGAAGGTTAGTATAGTTGAGGGAAGAAGAACTGGTGTTTATCCGAAGTGCCCCAAAGTTTTGGTGGACATTTATAGATCAACAACAACCATACCTCTAATTCTTAATTCAGGGGCAAAGTATGTAATACCTGCCTTAACTGCAACAGAGGCAAGATCAGTTGCTTCAAGCATGAAAAATTCAGTTACTGTGGGTGAGAAATATGGAATTAAGGTCCGCGGATTTGATTTAAATAATTCACCCTATGATGTTTCAAAATATGATTTTAATGGGAAAGTTGCCATCATCACTTCCACAAATGGTACAAAGGTTTTGAGAAAGATTCAGGATACCGGAGAAGTATTCATTGCTTCGTTTATAAATATGAGTGCAACCCTGGAAGTACTTAGAGATTTTGAGGAAGTTCAGATAGTTTTATCCGGAAGGCCCGATGGATCTGCTGATGAAGATATTGCGTTTGGAGAAGCTTTGAGAATGAGTTTGCTTGGAGAGCAATACGATATAGAGAAAATCATAAACCGGGTTAGAAGAGGAAGAGGAACAAAAAGATTAATAATGATCGGGGGCAGGCGTGACATTTCCCTAAGTCTCTCCCATGATCTTCTCGATTTCTCGTGTAAATACGACAGAGGAAAGATAGTTAAGAAATCATAATCCAATTAGCTTTTGTCGGTTTTCTTCACCTAGCTCTTCAAGCAGCCTCTTTGCAATGTTTAGTTTGATCTGCTTCCTTTCGTTCCAGGGCTTTCCATGTTGGATAGAAAAATCAAAATCTACCAGAACAATTTTAGAAGCCCCAAGATAATCCGAAATGTACGCTGCTCTATCTCCATCCGTAAAACCGCCAAAGTTCCCCGGGTATTCTGGGATCTGGTTGGTTGGTATAAAGTGGCCTTTAAAATTCTTAGCTATTTCCTTGATTTTTTGCATGTTGTCACCATGAGCATGCACAAACACTATTGACCCAGAATCTGATAATTCCAGAATTCTATCTGTGTCACCATCAAGGTCTGTTACTATAATTTCAGGCACATATGGTCTTTTAATTTTCCAGATAGCTGAATCCGCGACGACTATGATGCCCTTGCCATATATTGACGATAGATCATGCACCGGAGGTCCGTTTCCTATAACAAAAAATTCCTTCCCCGAATGTGATCTTAGGATGTTAAGGAGCGAATTACCATGGTTAGGTATATTTAGAATATAATCTGCTGCCTCCTTGTCTTTATTCCTGTCTAATCCAAGTAAATTACAAATTTCTTCGTATGAAAGTGTCATTGATCGCGCATAGAGTGCCCTAAACCCATGATTTTGGAAAAGTGCCTGTGAACTAGAGCACTTATTATTGCAACGGCTATCCCCATAATCATGAATACCACTCCATCAAATGCTGTTGAGATAGTCACGTAGCTTAGAACATATCTAATATAATTGAGCAATCCGTAGACAATAAATTCTGCAGCAAGCGTGAATGTTAATCCATACCAGATCCTCTGAATGTCGCTCTGTTCTCCAAGATACATATCCACCGCCCGCAGCACTTCCCTTGTAAACACTGCACCATATATCCACCAGCTGAAGTATGCAAGAAATTCCAAGAATTTATCGAAAGGCACACCAATGGATCTGGTAATGGAAACATATGAAGATGCAATTCCCACGAGAACTATTCCTATGGAAACCAGATATGAAATGAAAAGTATCCTTGCCTCTTCAGAGTATTTCTTGATATCGTCAAACATTTCTGATAATACAGTTCTTAGATCAAAGCCCCTTTCAACGAAATATGCACCGATGACAACAGCAACTATGGCTCCTGCGTAGTAGGATGGGTTCAATCCTGCTGCTGCTCCAACAGCGGTTAAATAAATAGCTGCTCCAAGTTCAACAAGACCGTAAGTTAGAAGCAATAGACCTATTGGAATGATGAATTTGCTTACCAGTTTCTTATCCTTTAGTGCCTTAACTACGTAATAATATAGAGATTCTATGTTCTGGTTGTGCCTCACGATAATGTGCTTAACATACCTCACCGGTATCCTTGAAAGTATTAGGGGCATGATGTAATCATCCTCAGCACCATCTGAAATAAGGATTGCACTCTGGTAGATCTTTTCTTTTAGCACCTGATCCAGCTGACTACTAATGATTTCATCAGATTTTGGTCCGACATCATTATCCCCGGTAATGGTACAGATTTCAATCTCTTCACCCTTTGCCTGCAATTCATCATAGTGCTTAAGAGCCCCAAAAAGAGCATTTGCATCTGAATCTTCAGGATCTACAGAAATAAGTTTTACAGCAGCATTATAACATTCAGTATAGCCTACGATGGGCCCTTTAATTCCCACCTTCTCTCCGAAGTCGTTGTCCCGGTCTACATTGATGATGATGCTTACCATATTCTATTGATTAATATGAGTAACGGGATAATTAAATTTTGGTAGTTATTTAATCATTTAGTCACAAAATAACCGGCACTCTTTTGCCTTGCGATTCTCTTAACCATACCCTTGTTTGTAAGCTCCTGAAGTGCAGCGCTCACTATGGCTTTTCCAACCCCTGCTGCTTTCATGATATCATCTGCAGTCTTTAATTTGTCATCTGATATAGCGCCAACTTTCTTCAGGGCATCATAAACCTTTTTTGCATTTGGAGATAGTTCCTCCATTTTTTCACCTTTTTGGTTATTAGATATTGTTACTATTATAATAACACTATTGCATCCAAATCATTTTACAGAGACTTAGTCAATTGATTATTAATTAGACATAGTTCGACAATTGCCGAATAGAGATTCAGCAATTTTTAAATATCAAAAATATCTTGGGAGAAACTATGAAAAAATCAGGAATTGTAAGTTACGGTTCTTACATACCCCGGTTCAGGATTAAACCTGATGAAATAGCCAGAGTATGGGGAGAAGACCCGGAGAACATAAAAAATGGAATATATATTCTCAGCAAATCGGTGCCAGCTCCCGATGAGGATGTTGCAACTATTTCAGTGGAAGCTTCAAGGAATGCATTAAAGAGGGGAAAGATAAATCCCAAAGATATAGGGGCCATATACATAGGATCGGAAAGCCATCCTTATGCTGTAAAACCTACAGCAACTATAGTCAGTTCTGCTATTGGTGCAAATTTTCCAATGTTTGCAGCAGATTATGAATTTGCATGTAAAGCTGGTACTGCTGGTATCCAAAATGTAAAAGCGATGGTTGATTCCGGTATGATAAAATATGGACTTGCGATTGGATCTGATACCTCTCAGGGTGCTCCAGGAGATGTTCTTGAATATTCAGCCTCTGCTGGGGGGACTGCAATGATCCTTGGGAATGAAGGCGTGATTGCAGAAATAAATCATACCCTTTCTGTTACATCTGATACCCCGGATTTCTGGAGAAGAGAAGGTGAGCCATACCCTACGCACGGAGAACGTTTCACTGGTGAACCCGCTTATTTTAAGCATACGGTATCTGCTTCAAAAATGATCATGGAAAAGGTCGGAATGAAACCCCAAGACTATGACTATGCTGTATTCCACCAACCCAACGGGAAATTCCCTACCAGGGCTGCGAAGTTACTTGGCTTTACGGAGAAGCAATATAAGGAAGGTTTGTTAACTCCGTTTATCGGCAATATATATTCAGGCTCCATGATGACAGGCTTATCAGCAATTCTTGATATTGCGGAGCCAGGCAACAGAATACTAGCGGTTTCTTTTGGATCGGGTGCGGGGTCAGACGCCTTCGATATTACCGTTACAGATGAAATCAAGAACATGGACAGGGGATCAGCGCCGACCATAAAGAAGATGCTTGCAGATGTAACATGGCTTGATTATGCGGTTTATGCAAAATTCAAAAAGAAAATAATATTTGGTGATGCAATTGAGTAATGATGTTTTTATAATTGGAACAGGAGAATCAAAATATGGAGAATTGTGGGAAAGATCGTTGAGAGAGATATCTGTGGAGGCTGGCCTTAAAGCCATTGAGAGCTCAGGAATAAGAACAAAGGATCTTGATGCAATATATATGGGAAACAGTCTTTCAGGAATGATTAGCGGGCAGGAAAATATAGGGGCTCTAATGTCAGATTATGCTGGAATTGCTGACGAAGATGTACCAACATTGAGAATTGAAGCATCAACAGCATCTGGAGCAGCAGCCGTATATGAAGCCTATCTTTCCATTAAATCAGGTGAATATGACCTTGTCATGGTTGGTGGTGTGGAAAAAATGACTGAACTTTACGGAAACGAGATGATAGATATCAGTTCATCTATATTGGACAGGGAATGGGAAGCGTTTTTCGGAGGCACTCCAGCTGCAATGGCTGCGCTTTCTGCAAGGAAGTATATGAAGGATTTCGGTGTGGGAAAGGATGTTATGGCGGCTATTTCTGTTAATGACCATAAAAATGCATCCATGAATCCAACTGCACACTTTTCCAATATAATCACAATGGAACAGGCAATAAATTCGACACCTGTTGCAGAACCTCTAAATCTAATGGATTGCGCACCACAGAGTGATGGGGCCTCCAGCATAATACTTGCGTCTGAGGAATTTGTAAAAAGGGAAAAGAAAGAAGGAGTAAAAATAGCAGGCAGTGGAATTTCTCAAGAATATTTTGCTCTCCACAGCAGAGATTCACTATATTCAATGAAATCCACGGTTAGTGCTTCGAGGAAGGCCCTTCAAAAAGCGAAGGTTGGTCTTAATGATATATCCTTTGCCGAAATCCACGATTCCTTTAGTATATACGGGGTGATGGCGTTGGAAGACATTGGTTTTGCAGAGAGGGGAAAGGCAAAGGATCTGGTGTTTTCCGATATTGGTCTAAAGGGGAGAATACCAATAAATCCATCAGGAGGTTTGAAGGCAAAGGGGTTTCCATACGGAGCAAGTGGTGTTGGGCAGTTTGTTGAAGGATACCTGCAGATTATGGGAAAAGCCGGTAAGAGACAGGTTGAAAATGCAAAGTATGGTCTCCTGCACAGCGTGGCTGGAACAGGTTCAACCTCAATAGTTCATATATTAGGTGGTGAGTAAAATGGGAGAACTTTCGAGAATGTGGAGAGAAACAGATCATAGATACAGAATGGTCGGGGAAAAATGCGGTAATTGCGGCAAATTATATTTCCCGCCAAGAGACATATGTCCAACATGCCACAGGGATTCCATAGGTAAAATGGAGGATATTGAAATGAGCGGAAAGGGTGAGGTTGTCTCCTTCACCATTGTACATGATGTACCTCCCGCGTTCACCAGACAGAGACCCTATATTCTTGCGATAATCAAACTTGAGGATGGACCCTCCATGACCGGACAGATTGTTGACACCTTACCATCAGATATTGATATAGGAACAAAGGTCAGATCTGTTTTCAGAAAAATTTCAGAAGATGGGCATAGTGGAGTTATCCATTACGGATACAAATTTGTAAGGGATGCCTAAATCCCTTCACTTTTTATTTAAGAAGTTTTAGTTCATTAATTTTTTCCATTACCTCAGTGGCATGGTTCTTTGGACTTACCTTTTCATATACATAGGCTATTTTTCCATCTCCATCGATAATGTATGTAATTCTCTTGGCAGTGCCAAACATACCGCTCGCCTTATATGCGCTGGTTATTTTCTTGCTGTCATCTACAACCAGAGGGAAGTTGAGATTGAATTTTTCCTGGAATTTCTTATGCGATTTCTGATTGTCCACACTCACACCAAGTACCTTTATCCCCTTTCCCTTAAGGCTGTCAAAGTTATCCCTGAAGTTGCATGCCTCTGCTGTGCATCCCGGGGTATTGTCCTTTGGATAGAAGTATAATACCACAGGGCTTCCTCTGAAATCCGATAGCTTTATCTTGTTACCTTCCTGATCCGTAGATTCAAAATCTGGTGCCTGTTCTCCAACTTTTAGATATTCTTCCATAATATTGTAATGTGTGTTTACAAATAAATATTTGCAATTGAAAATACAAATTAGTTTATGCCCTTAATTCATCTTGAGAGCTATTATCCCATTTTTTTCCAGGTAAACGGAATATTTTCCGCTGGATTCAACTCTTTGAATAAATTTCTCCATTGATGTACCCACGCTGTCATTTTGATAATAAAACTGGCTGAATTCATCTGCTATAATGTATGTAAAATTCCGTGAATATAAATTAGAAAGGTTTCCAACAGATGTATATGAATATAACAAGTAGGCATTTGGAAACGCATCAAATTCAGGGTAGAGATTGTTTTGCGTCAAGAGACATGAACTTGATGAGATATTTCCACGCAACTCAAAAATAGCTTCAGAAGTCATATTATAATGGAAATTGTAAATAGATGGTAAAACCTGAGCAGAAGCTGCTGCGGAAGAACTACCTATGGCCAGAGATGATATGGTATGTCCTTCTGGTGAATAAAATCCAATTCCACCCCCCAATATAATGGCTGTTATTATCATACCAGTGGCAATCTTCCTTGTCATTATCTGAATCTTTTTATTGGTAAGATTTTGCCTTTTATTCATATTGGCAAGTCCCACAAAAGATGCGCTAAATACAACTGGTGATAGCATTGCTGTATATTGGAAACCTGGGACAAAATATGGTACGTTTAAAGAAAAGAATGCGAAGAGGAAATATGGTATTGATGGTAGCATGAGAAGCGGAGAATCAACTGCATAAAAACCTCCTGATATAATAACAAGCAGGACAAAAGCAAGTTTATACATTGAATATGTTTCTAAACTTTGAAATGAATAGGTTATCCTATAGCGAATATTTAGATAATTGAGGAAGGCGTGAAAACTTGTAATATTTCCGTATTGAGTCACACCATAGAAATCTCTTATATTTGTAGCAATGAGAAAATACTCCATTGCAACGGCAAATAATATAATATATATTGATAATAGAAAGACTGTTTTTTTCCTGTTTTGTCTCATTTGCGAAAAAAGGCCACGTTTTCCGTATTTGGTGATTCGTGTCGCTGCAAGGTATAATATGAAAAATAAGATGAATGATGCATGAAGTGATATCATTAAGGTGAGGGAAATTGCCTCTCCAATCGGTTTTTTTGTAACAAAAAAGTAAAGTGCCCAAGCATAGAAAAAAGGCATCAGGGCCATCAGGTGAAAATCAAAGGCTATGGGCCCTATGGAATATGGTGAAAGTTCATAGCAAAGGATCAGGAGAAATACATTACTAAATTTACCACTGTCTCCTGCGAGCTTCATGTAAGTCAGATACAGCGGAATTGCTGTGAAAGTTATGAATAGACTCTGTATCACCAGAAGGGTGGCGTTATGCGGAAAAATCCAGAAGAAGAAAGCCAGAACGTAAATGAATGGGGAAAAATGCGTGCCAAAGAAACTTCCGTTAAGCAGTGTTGAATAGAAAAAATTTCCATTCAAGTAACCATGAAGTGATGCTCCGTAAATGCCCAGATCAAAACCTGTAGCATTCAGTGTCAAATATTTATAAATAGAGTAGAAAGAATAAATTACAAAAAAGAACGTCGAAACAATGATAAGAAAGATCAATTGCTTTCTGGGTTCTGTGTTTCGCATTGGATGCGATCTTAACCATATATTTAAAATATTGATTAAATGCTCTCCTGCCCTCCCCGGAGAAGTATTTCTGCTGCGGGACCTTTTCTTGTCTCCATGATTTTAATTGCATCCAATGAGGCTTTTCCTACGGCCACATATTTACCGTCCAATCCCCTTATGAAAACTGTGTCATCCATCTTGATTTCCATATCCATTTCGACAATTCCCTGCGCAAAAAGTTTTGCCCCTCCGAGGATTCTTGGAACGGCACCATTGTCAATGGTAATATTCTTGAATCCTGGTTTGATTGCATCGAGAAGTTCAACCGTTGGATAAAATTCTGGGGATTCGAGAGCTATGGGTATTTTTCCTATGTAGTATAATTTTTTTCCCTTTTTTTCTTCGACCTCAATCTGATTTTGGGTTATGAATGGTGCATCAAGACCAATATCTTTCAATCTGGCGTAAAGTTCTTTTAGTTCCTTCTTTGAGACCATATGCCTGGACATATCATTTCACCATTGCAGACATACTACTAAAATTCTCATTTAAATTCTCCTCTGGGCATTTTATAAGAAGTTTAATGCTCTCCTCCATTTTTTTGCCTTTATCTCTAATATCCTCACTGAATTTCCATTTGACCTGTTCTCCCCCATCATCTATGAGGTATAATGCAAAGAGTATAGCTTCCTGAATGTCGCTTTTCTTCTTTGTCCTGTCGCCAAGTTTTATTGCCTCGCTTATTCCGCGTATTCTGGCCTCTGCAACAACCTCCTTCAAAAATTCAGAATCCGGAGACCATGGCTTCATATCCAGATTTTCCTTGATTTCATCATGTCTGATCCTCTCCCTCATGGCCTGTATTTGTTCAAGTGGGTTTCCCTTTAATAAGGCAACGTCAGATTTATCAAGCCCTTCAAATAATCCTGATAATATTCTAAATGAATATTTGGGCCACAGTATTTCCAGAAGTTTTCTTGAACTGGGCTCATCCAGATATATTCCACCATAATCCTGAATAACACTACTTATAACATTTGTAAGATCAGAATCGATTTCATTCTTTTCAATAAACTCATTCCTGTCGTTGAATTCCGTTTCACCTATTATTAATGCTCCTGAGTCTGTGGCACTTTTAATCCTCTGAGAATTGATCTTTTCAATAAAGTCTCTGTCTGTTAAGGAACCTGCCAGATATCCGTTAAACAATTCGTTTTCGCCCTTACTTTTCCATTTTTCGAGATAACCTGATGAAAAGCTGAAATCTCTTGAAATATCCGCGGATATGAAATGCTTTGCAAGCAAAGAAACAGTGTTCTTTCTGGAACTGGAGTTAATTCTTATTATGATACCTGAGAAATGCATGACATCTATGTATTTTCCTTCTCCGGATATTTGAAGGACAGAACCTTTTTCAGTATATTCGACCCCATTTTCGTTTAAAACGTCCTTGAAAAATTCTATACCCGGCCCTATCCCTTTGCAGGATGCTGTATAATAATTCCTGCTTGTGTAAATCTTGATATTTCCTCTCTTCATAAGCTTTGAAAATGCCAGAGCCCTCCAAAGTTCATTATCATAATTCTGGATTCCGCCAAGAACTATTGGATCTGTGTCTCCCCGCTTAACATAGTTCAGACTTCCCAACGGTGTTTTTATCACGCCGGTTAAGGGTAGCTTTTCTGTTTCAAGGACTTTTTCAGTTTCGGAAAGTCCCCTTAAAAACTCGTCATTTGATCTTGCAAACTTATCAAAGTTACCCGATTTATGAGCCTTAATAACCTTCTTTCTGTATTTTTCAAAGGGGCAGGAAAATCCCTTCGAGTTACATTCAGGGATTATCATTTCCGGGTTTTCAAAAAGCTTTTTTATTTTAGCGACAAACTTTGCCTGACTTTCTTTTGATTCAGCCTTCAGTCTCATTTCTTTCCCGATTCTAGAACTCGTATGGCTTCAGCTCTTACGGTTACCGGAATTGGAACCATTGATTCTATTAGTTGGACTGTTACCTCTTCCTTACCAGAATCTATGGACATGATTTTGGCTTTTTCTCCCTTAAATGGCCCATCGATTAATTCAACGAATGAACCAAGTTCCAGTCCTGTTACAGCTGGTTTTGGAATCAGATAGTGGGCTATTTCCTCTATGTCTATGCTACCTTCAGCCAGACCTTTAAAACCTCTTATTCCCCTTGATATGTATGAAATTCGATCTGGATGCATTGTTTCCACGAACAGATAACCCTTAACTTCATATGGTGACATAATTGCCATTATCTCTCTCCTAGCATCAGGGTTTGTTGATAGTCTCTCTTCCAAGTCCCTTGCATCCCTGTTATCCATATCCCTGGCAACCTGCAGTTCATTCCCTACGTTTGTTTTGACAACAATAATTGTAGGCTTTAACGTATATTGAAAGTGCCATCGACCGGAATTAATTCCGTCCTCGGATGCAATGGATAAATTGAGTAATATTGAATCCCCAAAGTATCCTCCCTTTGGAGTTCCAATTTCTAAGTTAATCTTCCTCGGCTGATTTGAATCAAGTTCAATCTCCTTACTTATTGTCTTTGTCTCACCGGGAAGTATGGGCTCTGCCATATCTTTGCCCTCAATAATGCCTACTTCCCATTCAATGAGTGGATCTTTTTCCTTAATTTCAGGAGTTAGTTTTATGGAAAATTTTCTCTTCCCCTTTTGGATATTCTTAATAGTGAAAGGTATAACTTCACGTACACCGCATCCGGTCTCTTTATTGATCTCTTGAATATCAATCCATTTAAATTCATTGGCAGAACTTTCCATTTGAAATCACTTTTCCTTAATTAGGCCATATGGACATAAGAAGATAAATGAAGAATCCCATAAAACCCAGGAAGAGAATACCTGCTCCTGTAATCAAAAGTACCTTAATGTACTCGCTCTCGGTTGGCTTCTTGGCAAGTTTGATTATTCTTGCGTATTTTCCCTTTCCTATGTTGGAAAATCTCCGCTCAACCTTGTTTTGTACCTCTTCAAGTCTTTCCTCTATACCCATTAAATCTAACCTTCTAGTACATAATTAAATATAAGATAAAAAAAGTTTGGTAAGTGAAATGAATGTGCCTGTGGCCCGCCTTACTATTGTGGAGGTGATCCATCCGCAGGTTCCCCTACGGATACCTTGTTACGACTTAACCCTCCTCACTGACACCAGATTCGAATCTGCCCATATGAGCAAAGCCTCATCCAACACCAGCTCGGATG
>JAJZJZ010000004.1 GCA_021809755.1 Thermoplasmata archaeon | reverse complement strand
GGCTACTTAATTCCAATTCAAAATGATTAAATAGACTCTTCCAATTATTATGTATGTTTGATTCACCATGGGAATGGCTCATAGTAGGTCTGGTAATAGTCCTGCTTTTCGGTAGTGCAAAGAAAATACCGGAGTTCTCCAGAAACTTGGGACGGGCTACTGGCGAATTCAAGAGGGGACAGGCTGAAATAGAAAAAGAGATTAAAGGTTATGTAAATGGAACCGCACCTGAGCCGAAAGACGCAGATGTTACAAGCTTCGCTAAAACTCTCGGAATTTCAACAGAAAACAAGGATATAAGCCAGATCAGAAATGAGGTAGCTGAGAAGCTAAAGAGTGGTCATTAATGGAAGAGAGCCCTTTAAGGCTCATAACTTCAAATTTGGAAGAACTAAGGAAAGTTTTAATCAATATATTAAAGGTTTTTTTTGCGTTCTTTCTCCTGTTCTTTTTTTTCAAGGAACAACCAATAATAATTTATGGTTATAACATTCCCTTCATATATCCATCACCATATTTCAACATGGGCGACCAACTTTTTGGTGCAATAAGGTATCATCTTATCCATAAAGAATTTACACTGATTTTAATAAACTCTACAGATGGTGTCGTTGCAGATCTTTACTCCTGTTTATTCCTAACCCTTATTTGCAGTTCACCTTGGATCACGTACCAGCTTTCTTCTTTTATATCCCCTGCACTGAAGGCAAATGAAAAGGCAGCAATTAAACAGGTTTTAATACCGGCAGTTCTCCTATTCATATTTGGATCGTTCATAGGCCTTTATTATGTTGCCCCAGACGTTTTTACAATATTGTATTACTACGATTCTGGGCTTGGGGCACAACCAACAATGAGCATAACCAGTTTTGTATCATTTTTTCTTATCTATGTTCTTACGTTCGGAATGGCCTTTGAGACCCCCATAGTAATGATTGGAGTAACGAGGGCTGGACTCGTTCCTTCAGATTATTGGTTCAAGAACTGGAGATATGCCGTTGTTGGAGCACTAATATTTGGAGTTATTTTCTCTCCGGGTATGATTGGCTTCACTATGATGCTTCTTGCAATTCCAATAATCCTTCTATACTTTGTTGGGGCATATGTTTCAAGGAAATTTGAGAAGAAAAAAGATGAGAATGTAATAGATATTCCATCAAATCAATGATCTCTTTGATTCAAGTTCCTTTATACGCACTGTAGAAGTATCATAACTTTTTATGAACGATCTATACTCCCTCATTATGGCTGGATCTGGGAATCTCTGCAGTTTTGCGATGGAAAAGATTTGAAAATTTAATCCCGCCATTACATTTTTGACCCACTTAACTGGATCGTTAGTATCAGGATCAATGATGTCTGCAATTCCAAGTTTAAAAGCTTCTTCACCGGTTAATATTCTTGAAGTCAATATATTTCTGTATGCGATCCTGTTACCCAACCTTTCCTCCATAATGGCTGGTGGGATCATTAAGGACGGGATTCCGAATTCATAATCTGGGAACCCCATTCTGACATTCTGATTTACCTGCATAAAATCATTTGCCAGAGCAAGTTCCATACCGAGACCAAGGCATCTACCCTTAACTGAAACGAAAAATGGCTTCCCTGAACTTCGAATCATGTTATATATTGCTGATGAAGTATCGAAAACTGTTAGAAGCCATGAGTTATCCCTTAGTCGTTTACAGGAACCGTCATAACCAACTGAAAAGTCTTTCCCCCTGGTTTTTATTAAGATCCCTCTTATTGAATCTTCTGATATAAATCCAGATACTGCAGAAGCAATGCCCATCAAAACCTCTATATCTATAACGTTCTGATCTGGGTTGGAAATTTCTATGATCCCAATATCGTCAAGCTCCTCCTTTACAACTTTTTCATTCATCATTGAATGCCTTATTAATACATTGTTAGATTAAATCGGTAGTCTGCCTCCTCGAACGTTTTCCTATTGCTAATGTTGAGAACCTTTGAGATTCTCTCCATTTCCTTAGAGAATTCTGTAGTTAATTCTCCCCTCCTAACCTGATTCCATTCCCTACCAATTATTATTCGTTTGGCACGTTCATTATACAGAAATTGTTCTCCGTTTTTCCTTAGCTCATGGATTACCTCTGCAGCCTTCTCTTCATCAAGCCCTCGAGATAGTTCCATTATTATTTCTTCTGTTTTCAAAGGTCATCACACCTCTTTGAGTCAAAATCCGGAAACTTTAAGTTATATCTGTCCCTTGAATATTCACAATAATAGACAAAATTTTCAACGAATGATTTGTAATCCTCAATCTGAAAAATATTTTTTTCCATCAAAAACTCCCCCAGATCAGAAGAACTGATATTTCCCTGTAAATATTCCTTCATTTTTGTTAGAAAGAGGATATGATCAGGATACTGTTTTCCCCCAATGTCTGCAAATCTCTTCAGTCTCCTTAAGCTTGATTCTATCCTCTCCATTGCGTCAGTGGGTTCTCCATATAGAAGCGCTGATTTTATTATTTCAAGATCAACAACAGGATTCATATTCACACCCCAAATAAACCAGAAACATAGGTTTGAATTGTTGGAAATTCATAGATGAGTGCTACAAGGACAAACATAAGAATTGCGGCTATTACTATTGGATAATATACAGACGGTGAGAGATCAAACTCATTATCACTGTTTCTCCTAAACATTATGACTATCAACCTCAAATAATAGAAAACGGACAAAGCACTGTTGACTATGGCTATCACCGCAAGCCACCATAGCTGTCCACTTATCAATGAGAGAAACAGGTAGTACTTAGCAAAGAATCCAGCAGTTGGTGGCACTCCTGCCAAGCTTATGAGTAGAATGATTATAGAGACAGCAATAACCGGGGATTTCCAAGCCAACCCGGAAAGATCATCAATGTTTGCATTTTCCTTCTTCACAAGACCTACGGAGAAGAATGCCCCACCTTTCATAAAAATGTATACCAATGCATAGAACATTCCTGCAAGTATGGCAAGATCAACTGAACTTGAAGAATAATTGTTTGATACAACAGCAAGCACCAAGATAAGGTAACCTGCCTGAGCAACACTGGAATATGCAAATACCCTCTTGAGATTTGTTTCGGATAAGGCAGCTATGTTACCATAGGTCATAGTTATTATAGATATAATAACGAACAGATAGAAAATATCCGTATGATCTGGAGAAAACCCTACAAGGAATATTCTCATTATAATAAGAAAGGCAAGAACTTTGGTCCCGGTGGAAAGAAATGCCGACACAGAGTTGGGTGAGCCGTCATATGTATCGACCGCCCATTGATGCATCGGAACAAGTGCAAGTTTAAACCCGTATCCCACGAAAAGAAATATCATTGCAATCAGAACTGAATGGGATTGTAGAGAAACTACATTCTCCATGCTAAACGTTCCGGCTGAAATGTAATAGAATGCAGAACCAAAGAGGATGAAGGAAGTTGCAATTGTGCCTGTGAAAAAGTATTTAGTCGCTGCTTCAAGATTCCTTCTGGATTTTCCAAATGCCGTCAGGATGTATGTTCCAATACTAACACCCTCAAATGCAATGAAAATTACTATAAGATTCAAGCTGAAAGCAGCCACTAACATAGAAATATTAACAAACAACAGCGTAGCATAAAACAACTCTGGCTTCTCGTGTACCTCCCTTGTAGAAGGAAGAACCATATAAATTGAAGAAATAAGCATTATTATTGCAAAGTATAACCCAAAGTCATTTATCTGTAAAATTCCAGAGAATATGGAAGAAGTGGATGAGTCAAATATGAGCAGAAGGAATATTGCAATGATCAGGGAAACGAAAGATATTACGGAATATATTCTAGGATTCTTATATCTTAGACCCATTAAGAGCATTAGGAATGCCATTACGCCCAAGAATAGCTCCGGATATAGCGTGGTAAAATCCACGGTTTGCAGCATGTTTATAAAATTCATTTAAAGGAACACCCCAACATATTTTGAAATTGCACCGAAGATAAGATTGGGATATATACCCAAAACAAAGATTAGTATTAATAGTGACCCAAGGACCATTATGTCGTGCCTTCCAATATCCTTAATTGATCCAAGTGTTTCATTGTAAGGGCCATAAAGAGCTCTTTGAGCGGCCCATACATGATATGAAGCTGTTATTATCATACCAAAAATTACAAGGAATATTAATGGACCCAGTATGGCATAAGATGCTGCAACCACAGAGAATTCTGAAATAAAGCCAGCAAATCCTGGAAGACCAAGCGAAGCTAGGAGTCCCCCAAGGAATATTGATGAAAGTATGGGCACTTCCCTGTGTATTCCACCTAAACTGTGTATATTCTCCTTTCCCGTTTTACTTTTAATTGCAAATAGAGTTGCAAATAAGAGTGCAATTATAAGACCGTGAGCTAAAATCTGATATATGCCGCCGGTGAGTTCCTGAATACCATAAGAACCAGTTTCCATAATACCAACCCCAAAGGAGATGTTTACAAAACCCATTGAAGCTGCGCTTGCAAATGCTAACATTTTCTTCAGATTATTTTGCATCATTGCAACCAGTGCAAAGTATACCAGGCTGATAATTCCAAGGGAGATGATAATCCATGAAACTGATGACGGAATGATGGAAGCTAAAGGAAGCAGAATCGCGAAAAATCCATATCCGCCCATTAAAGAGAGACCGCCCGCAAGTATTACTGTAACCGGATAAGGAGCAGAATTATAAGCGTCTGGTAACCATGAATGCAATGGGAATGATGGCATTTTAACAAGAAACGCGAAGAGAAAGCCGAATATAACGAAATATTTCCAGAATACTGGAATTGCTGTCCCATCGATGAACTGACCTGAAAGAAGAGTGGTCATATTAAGCGTAAATACATTGTTCAGGCTATAGTAAAATGCAAATAATGTAAGTATTGAAAGAAGAAGAAACACTGAACCCAGCTGAGTGTAAATAAAGAACTTAAGTGATGCTGACTCTCTTTTCTCCCCACCGTATATTGCTATTAGAAGGAAAACAGGTATAATTACTACTTCCCAAAAAATGTAGAAAAATATAAAATTCCTCGAAATGAGAAGCCCGAATAACCCAACTTCTGTAAGCATCATTAAACCGTAGAAAAGACTTCCATATTTTCCATTTTTGGATGTATATAATGCAACTGGCATTATTATGGTTGTCAGGAAGAGCAATGCAAGAGTCAACGAAGATACGCCAGAAGTAAAGTTTATTCCAATTGAGGGTACAAGTGAAAGCCTGTAATTGGAAATAATACCGCCGTCGTAGCCGGACCAGAAATTTAAAAGAGCATATATGAAAACCAGCAATAATATTATGAGAGAGGAAATCATTGATATTTCCCAGGATTTTTTCTTCACAAAAAATGCTGAAATTGAAAGTATAATCAGCAATAAAAATATGGAAACCATAAACATTTAAAATCCCCCCAGCAGTTCCACGATCAACAGAATTATGGAGATTCCTATAACGAGAACAACAAAATAATATTCAATTATACCGTTTTGCAGTCTTCTAAAAAATGAACCCAATCTTAATGTTCCAGTTCCTAAGGCCTCTATGGATCTACTAAAGTATGATTCGAACGTTGAAAAACCAGAAGATAATGGTATAATTCCCCTTTCCGCAATATCATTAGTAAAGAGCGTATCCAGATAGTATTTGTTCTTGACAATTCTATATAATCTGCTCTTTCTCAAATCCAAAGACATCCATCCACTTGTTGCATAAAGCGGTATTGTTATTAGAAGGCCGAGAAGAACCATCATGGAAGGCGCTAATGATACGATATATGGAATCGATATATGAATAGTGTTTGCATAGATGAAATCATAGAAGAGGTATTGAAATTGCCCCATTACCAGCGCGATAATAGCTAGAATTATAAGTGGAATTAATACTATTTTGGATGGATCTTTGGCCTTGCTTGCCAATTCAGATCTGGGCTTTCCCAGTGCAGCAAGGAAAAAGAATCTGAATGTATATATTGTTGTTGTTAGAGCTCCAAGAATCAACATTAACCATGGCAGGAATGAAAAGAGCGAGTAGCCGTTAGAACTAAAGAATTTCCAACTTGCGTCTATTATAGTATCCTTTGAATAGTATGAAGCCGTGAATGGAAGAGCTGACAAAGTTATTGCTCCTATGAACATGAGTGTCATTGTAGCAGGCATTCTCCTCCACAAACCACCCATTTTTTTTACATCTCTTAATTCCATCATTGTTAGAAGTATTGCACCGGCAGCAAGGAATAGAAGTGCTTTAAACACGGCGTGAACCATTGTATGGAACAGAGCAAATGAGATTGCACTATCTCCAATTATACTTCCTATACCAAGAGCTGCAAACATGTATCCCAACTGACTGATTGTTGAATATGCAAGTATACGCTTGAGATCGTTTACCACCATACCTATTGTTCCCGCAAATAGCGCTGTGAATGCTCCTATAAATAAAACAAAATCTAGGGCAGCAGTTGAGTGGAGATAAATTGGATATACCCTTGCCACCAGATAGACACCTGCCGTTACCATTGTGGCTGCATGGATTAAAGCAGAAACGGTAGTTGGGCCCTCCATTGCATCAGGAATCCATACATGCAGGGGAAATTGTGCTGATTTGCCTGCGGCCCCTCCCATGAAAAGAAGCCCTATTATGGTCAAATTTGTTGTTCCCACATAATTGAGAATCTGAGGCCAGCTGGCCGGATTAACAATGTATGCAATGCTGAGCGGTGACGCCACTTTATCAGCAAGAGTAACATACAAAATACTTAGACCTATGAGAAATAGAAGATCGCCTACCCTTGTGACAATGAACGCTTTCTTAGCAGCTGATGAAGCATTTGGTTTGAAATACCAGAAACCTATCAAAAGATAGGAACATACTCCTACAAGTTCCCAAAAAAGGAAAAACTCTACAAGATTTGATGATACTGATAATCCCAACATTCCCCCAGTAAAAAGAGCTGTCTCTGCGAAATAGACGTGCTTGTTTGGGTCCTTTCCCATATAATATAATGCAAAGAGATGGATCATAAGTGAGACAAATGATACCATTAAGATCATAACAAGGGCAAGATGATCTATGTAGATACCTGCATTAATATCCCCGAACCAGTTGAAAGACTGATATATGGGTGATGAAGTACCTCTGATTTGCAAATATACCATAAAGGAAAGAATGAACGATATGAGGATCGAAATTGTTGCTATATATCCTGCAAGGTTTCTCTTATATCTTCCAACTGTGTAAGATATTGGGAAAGCGATTATTGGACTTAGAAAGATGAACCATTCATAATCAATCATGTTACCACCTGATCTCCTTTAGGAGTGAAATCGTGATCTTCCCATATTTTTTATATATTGACACAAGGAGACTAATTCCGACAACCGATTCTGCAGCTCCGATAGCTATTGCAAATAGAGCAAGGATGAGTGGCGACACACTCCCACTGGATATACCAATTGCAACTAGGCTGAATATGGATGCGTTTAGCATCAGTTCGATTGATATGAGCATCTTTATTCCAATGTTCGATGTCATTACACCTGCTAAACCTATTGTAAATAACAAAAGTGATATTAATTCTGCAATATAAAGAAACATTATTACTCGTCCTCCGAAATATGCATCATTCCAAGTATACCCATGACGAGTATTATGGAAAGCAATTCAAACGGTATAAGATACTGATTCATTAGTAGAATTCCGATATTTCCTATTGACTGCTCCTTGGGGATGAATGTCCCTGGTATCTGGAATACTTCAACTGCAGTAACTAAAAAAAAGAATATGGATGCTACGACGGCTGCGATTTTATTCAATCTCTCTACCCCCTGTCAACATTATTGTGAATACTAGCAACGATGAAACTGCCCCTACATAAACCAATAATTCTATGGCGCCAATAAGTGTAGCACCCAGATATATAAATGAAGCAGATATGGTAAAAAGAAATACCATGAGCCAAATTATAGCCCTGAGGATATCCTTTTCAGAAATTGCTTTGATGGCAAATAGTGCCAAAATGATTCCGAATATAACCAGAATAATGTCAAAAATCATCTCTTTACCTCTTCTTCGTGCTTTTCCAGCTCTTCAGGATTGTAAGTAAAGGAATTTCTAGTTCTTGCTGTTTCAAATACATGTGTGAGATAAATTGCATCGGTAGGACAAATTTCCTCACAATTCCTACAAACAGTGCATGTTCCAAAATTCACATCAGGATAAAGTTTCCTCTTGTTTCTTGGGTTTTCCCTTTCCACATGCTGCATTGAGATTGTAAGGTTTGGGCAAACCTGCTCACACAAAGTACAGCCAACACAATCATCCATTGAAAGAAAAATTCTGTATTTGAACCTGTCAGGTAATGTTTCCTTCTCTTCTGGATATTGAACGGTTACCGGTTTCTGAAAACCATGTTTGAATACTGTAAGCATTCCTTGGAGCATTCCAATAAACGGGATCCTTTTTGGTTGTTTTACCTCTATCATGCTATACCTCCTAGTATAATTATGCCAGTTATCACCAGATTAATGAAAGAAAGGGGCAATAGTATCTTCCATCCAAAGTTAACGAATTTGTCAATCCTAACTCTGGGCATGGAAAGCCACACTGTTAAGGATATAACAACTAAGACTATTGTTTTTATAAGAAACCAGATAAAGCCGATTGAACTTTCATAAGGACCACTTCCACCGCCAAGATAAAGCACGCTTACCAGCATAGATCCAAGAAAGATTGTTCCAAATAATCCCATATAGAATAAACCAAATCTTAAACCTCCGTATTCAGTTGTATCCCCTGTTACAAGTTCACTGTCACTTTCGCCCATATCAAATGGCGAATAAGATGCTCGTGCAATCATTGATATAAAGAATATGAAAAGCCCGATAGGTTCAAGAATTCCAAATGGAATATTCTGAACGGATACAATGTTTTGAAGATTCAAAGGTTGGGAAGTATTTACTGATGCAATCATAATTATTGCTAAAATAGATAGCATCATAGGAACCTCAAATGATATATCTTTGGCTACTGCCCTGAGTGCCCCAAGCATGGCATATTTATTATTGGAACTTATTCCCGCAAATATCTCACCTATGGGCATTATTGCCAGAATTGCAAAAATTAAGATTATTCCTACATTTGAATGGGTTACTGTCAACGAACCAAACCAGTAGAGATTACTATATGGTACAATGATAAATGCAAGTATCAGCCCCAGAAACACTATTATTGGTGCAATCTTATAGGGAAGATCATCTCGGCCGTCAGGGAATATTGACTCTTTCTGCATTAGTTTAAGTCCGTCTGCCATTACCTGTAACACACCAAACTTTCCTACCCTGTTTGGACCTATTCTGTTCTGTACTCTTGCCATATATTTCCTGAAAAAATATACCATTCCTGCAACAACGGTTACTGCAAAGATTAATGCTATTAGTGTTTCAATTAAATACGCTCCAGCAAATGAAAGGTCGTGACCAAGTGGCGAAAGAATTCCTTGAATTCTGTTTAGAATGTTCATCGATCAACCTCTCCAAAAACCAGATCTATTGAACCTGAAATTGCAACAAGATCTGCTATCATAACGTCTTTACCAAGCTCCCTCAGAACTGAAAGATTTTTAAAAGTTGGACTTCTAACCCTTACTCTATAGGGCTTTACTGTTCCGTCGCCAACAAGATACACACCAAATTCACCCTTACTGGATTCAGTTCGACCGTAGGCTTCTCCCTCTCCCCTCAACCTGATCATAAGTGATTTTTTTGCCTTTGGATTAAAGTATGGGCCATCTGGAATTTTATTTATGGCTTGTTTTACTATCTTTACTGACTGCCTCATTTCTTCATATCTCACAAGAAACCTTCCCAGGCAATCTTTAGCGTAAGAAACAGGAATGTCGAAATTTACCTTGTCATACATTAAATAAGGTTCAGCTTTTCTCACATCATAATCCACACCTGAACCCCTAAGCATAGGGCCGGTTACCCCATAGCTAATGGCGACATCTTTTTCCAATATGCCAATTCCTTTGGTTCTGGAAATAAAAATGTCATTTTTTACAAATAGATTGAATACTTCTTCCAGTTTCTTTGGGAAACTATTGATAAAATCTTTTATCATGTAAATTATTTTATCGTTAAAATCCTGATAAACTCCGCCAATACTCATATAATTAGTGAGCAGCCTTGATCCGCTTGCCTCAGTGAATATATTCAAGAGCTGTTCCCTCAAGTCAAATACATAAAAGAAAGGTGTAAGCATTCCTAAATCAAGACCATAGGCCCCAGCCCACACAAGGTGCGAAGCAATTCTGCTTAGCTCAGCCATTATTGTTCTGATCCATTTCGCTCTCTCTGGAGGTTCTATCCCCAGTAATTTTTCGGCTGCTTCCAGGAATCCCGCTTCCATTGATAGTGAGTTGACATAATCCATTCTGTCAAAATACAAAAGTGAATCACAGTAATAGTCAAGTTCACAAATCTTTTCTGCATTACGATGAAGATAACCAATTACAGGTTCAACTCTCTTTACCGTTTCTCCATCCAGCAGCAATTTTAATCTTAAAACTCCATGTGTTGAAGGATGTTGAGGACCCATATTGAGTTCAACATATTTGTTTACCGGTTTTGTCGTCTCCATTACCAACCATCTCCTGGATCAAAACTGGCATAATCATTACCATCCTCGTCCATGTTTACGAATTGAACTTTGCTCAAATCGTAGTTCTTTCTCAGTGGATATCCGGACCATCCCTCTGGTAGCAGAATTCTTCTCAAATCAGGATGCCCTTCAAACGTTATTCCGAGCATATCGTACTGTTCTCTCTCATCCCAATCGGCACTCTTCCATATTGAAGTAACACTGGGAACAGTATCATTTAGAGTTTCTGTCTTCACTACAATGTATTCATTCTTCTGAAATGAATGGAGATGATATACAACCTCGATTTTATCCCTCCTGTCTATCCCCGTAATAAGTGATAGATGATCATAACCCTGATCATAAAAGGATTTCATGGCAGGTATAAGATCCTCTTTTTTAACTCTGAAAATTTTTCTCTTATCTTTCCCGGCAGGTTCTTCAACGATTTCAACCATAATCTCACCTGTCTGTTTCTCCTCTTATCTTCTTCTGAAGAGTTATCAGTCCGTTAATTAGAGCTTCAGGAGTGGGCGGGCATCCGGGGACATACACGTCAACCGGAATAACACGATCGACTCCGAGAACAACTGAATAACCCTGATTATATGGGCCACCCTGAATAACACACACGCCCATGGCTATGACATATTTGGGATATGGCATTTCATCATAAAGCCTCCTTACTCTGGGAGCCATTTTTTTAGTAACTGTACCCGACACGATCATGAGATCTGACTGTCTTGGTGAATTTCTAAAGACCTCACTACCAAATCTAGATACATCTGCTTTTGAGGCTTGTACTGCCATCATCTCTATGGCGCAGCAAGCTAATCCAAACGTAAGTGGCCAGATGGAATTGCTTCTTCCCCATTCCATGGCTTTTTCCATGGTTGTAGTCAAGATACCGGTGTCTCCAGTTTTCATTTTATCCACCTCATATATCCTTTCTTATAGCCATAAAACACTGCAAACATAGGCATCAATATGAATATTATTGTTTCAATAAAAGGATAGATTCCAAGAGTCTTAAAATCAAATGCCCAAGGAACAAGGAGAGCCATATCTACATCAAATAATATAAAAAGTAGAATTATGAAATAATATTGAACTCTCACGAATGAATTGTAGGAACCTCTTGAAATCTCACCAGATTCATATGTTTCAGTATAACTCGAACCACTGACAGGAGATGATTCTCTCGAAAGATTTTTAATGATGTCTGATGGTTTAAAGGATAATTTTTTCCCGCGATTAGCCCTGGACTCCGACAGAGTAGGAAGCAGCGTGAATATCAAAAACATCCCTATTGCCATCAAAATGAAGGTAATGAAGAGCGGGATGTATCCATATAGCAACATTAAACGAGTATGCTAAGAAGATATTTAATAATTTTTTAGAATAGCAGAAAAAACTAAGAAATTATTGCCTCTCCTATATTTAACACCCATCAATAATTCCAACGTTTATTGTGTATAATAGATAATTGAATTGAGTGAAGTGAATTTCAAATCACCATTAAATCAGTCTAAAAAGATCATCATTTTTATGTGTTTTGATATAATTCCATTACTATCTTAGGATCAACGGGCCTGGGAGTTTCGTTTTTCACCTTCGCGATTATATTTTCCTTTTTTACATCCCCGCTTTTCCTTAGATTTTCAACTATAGACTTCAATTCACTTCTGTCCAATGGTCTAATGTCGTCAGACATCAAAACCGTCTCTATGTTCTTCCCTGAAATACATTGTTCTATGGCGATCTCAAGAGAGATTCTCCCGTAATTTTTTGTTGCTATCTTTTCGGTCAATCTCTTGAGGTCGTTGTAATCGAGCTTCCTCTTGTATTTTCTTTCCATTTCTGGAACAAATTGAAGGAGTATTCTCGATACTTCTCTTGGTTTTTCCCATAATCTGGAGAGTTCAATAAATTCCTTTTTTCTCCCTGTAGCCAAGATTATCTCAGCTTCCTGCCTTGATATATCCCATTCTTTAGTAAAAGATAAAAGTGACTGATCAAATGATTTTGGTGAATCCAAATTTAACCTATTCAGCGTTCCTTCATTGATTTTGATTGTAGGAATGTCTGTCTCTGGATACATTCTCCCAGAGCCAGATATTGGTCTGAGAAATCTTGATGTTCCATCCTCATTCGCAGCTCTTGTTTCAGAAAAATTAAGAGACGATAGCTTCTCAATCCTTTTATTGATTGCATCCTGAGCGAGATCTTTTTTTGACTCTGGAATTGATATCAATATAATTGCGTCTTTTTCTTCACATTTAAGGAACTTTTTAATATTATTAACCTCATCTTCAGTTAAGCCGTATCCAGGAAGTTCGTCTGAATGAATAAAACCTCCAATGGAGAATAATTTTAACGCATCCGCTATCTCCTTGCCTATCCTGTAATCACCAGCCTTCAAAATTCCCCCAAGATTTTCAAGTTTTCCTATATAAATTCTATTTCCTGAGGCAATACCTTTCTGAATAATTTTAGACTCAGATTTTCCTATTTTCTCTGTGTAATCAATAAGAACCGTTCCATTGAACCCTCCTCGTTCCACAAGAATTCCTACAGCTTCCGCAAGATATTTTTGGCGTTTTTCTTCCGCAATGAGTGCTTCTGAAATCAGTGATAGTTTGGAAATCCCCTTTATTTCAACCCTGCCATAACCCATTGAAAAATTAACATCCTGTCTGATTGCATCGCTATCTCTTCTTATGTTACCGGTGAGCATAGCTCTCATACCTATTTCCCGTGCAACATCTACGGCTTCCTGAAACGTTTCAATATCTGGAGCAGTGGAAATTTCTACAAGAGGAATTCCAAGTCTATCAAGAGAAAATGCAGTGTAATTATTCCCAGATTCAACTCTCCTTGCTGAATCTTCCTCGATACAGATTGTCGTCAATCCTACTTTCTTGCCATTAATTGTAATGTAACCCCCCGTAGAAACGACCGCTGTTCTCTGGAAACCTGACGTGTTCGATCCGTCCACTACAACTTTTCTCATAACAGAAACTGCATTGAGAACTTCAGAATTTAAAGAAAAAGCAATTGAAAGAGCTGTTTCGAGAGCTTCCGCATTGATCTCATGAGGTGGCTCTTCATCAGCTTCAACAAGACAACTATTGTCCGTTACCTGATATTCATAGATAACGTTTTTTCGCTCTTCTTGCAGTGCTGCAACATCAACATCCCCCGATTCATTTTCTGTTGGAAATAATTTTCTGGTAAACTTTCCTTTAATTCCAGTACTATTTATATCTGGACACTTACAGAATAATTTTCCGGTCGATAACTGCAGGTGAATTTCGAGACCTATTTTTATTCTCTTATCTTTGCTGTTAATAACAATCACCTAAAAATTCTCTTTCCAGAATTTCGCCACGCATATTCACCTTCATCATCTGTTCAAAATCTTCATGCGGATAATTTCCCAATAGATACATGCTCTTTGTTAAAGCAACCTCGGGAAGCATATTTTCAGCTGAAACAACTCCCAATTTCTTGAGTTCACGCCCGGTAGAATATACGTTTAAATCCACAATTCCAGACATACACTGAGTTGTCATTACTATTTTTGTGCCCGTGCCTATTACTTTCTTGACAGATGGAAATAATGATTGAGAGATGTGCCCTAAACCACTACCCATTATTATGATAGCTTTCTTGCCTTCACTGATTTTTTCAATGTCCTCCCCTTTTAAACCGGGGTGAAAATAAATCATTGATATCTCCTCTTCAAGTTTGCCTGTAAGTAAGATTTCATCGGATTTTTCTTTATATTCAGATAGGAATTCAATATTCTTATTCCTGAACTTTGCAATGGGGGTACCTGAAACTGATCTGAACGCGTCTCTCCTTGTGGAATGCATTTTCCTAGTTCTTGTACCTCTGTGAAGACTTATACTATCATCTGAAGTTCCAGAATGCATTGATATACAAATTTCCCCAACATTCGTTGAGGAAAATGCCATGGCTCCTTCCATATTTCCAAATGAATCACTGCTGGGTCGGTCAGAACTTCTCTGTGAACCTACCATGACCACTGGCCCCGTAAGTTTTTCGAACATAAATGCAAGTGCGGATGCTGTATATGACATTGTATCAGTTCCATGTGAAACCAGAACTCCTTTTGATTTTGATAGTTCTTCTTTTATCACAGCTGCCAGTTTTATCCACATATTTGGTTGCATATTTTCGCTTAAAATGTTATCAAATTCTCTTACAGATATGGCGTACTTTTCTTCCATATACGGATAGCGGTCTATTATTTTGCGAATATCAGTGGAAGGATGCACAGCACCTGTGTCGTAGTCGATAGCGCTTACTATGGTTCCTCCAGTGGTAATTAAAGATATTGGAATTCCATTTCCATGTTTCAAGGTAATGCTTTTCTTTTTCACAGGTTGTGGCTCGCTTGATTTTAGAACGGTAATTTTATTCTCAGGAATTGTAATATTGTATCCATTCTGTAATTTTACTGTTAAATAACCTTCCTCTTTTGAGATGTATGTAACATCCAATTCGTTTCCATTATATGTGATCTTAAGTTTTGTTCCCCTTACGAATTCCGTTTGTACCACCCTATGACAGCATACTCTGGTATGTCTTAATTTTAATGCCCAACAAGTTTCCTAGAGTAATTGCATTAACTGGTGCATTTCCCCAAGGATGATTATTGAAATAAACCATGACTTTAGAATCTTCCTTTCTTTGAAGAATATTTGCTATTTCTTCTAATTCCTTGTCTGTATATTTATAATCATACTTTTCCATTCCAGCTCCCTTTTCCCCCCACTTTTTCCTGTTTCTTCCATGGAAACGAACATAGGACGTCTTGTTTGAATCAAGAATTTCTGTTAATAAGTGATCCGGACTGTCCACGGATATTGCCCCTAGATCTAATTGTGTGCAGGCATTTAAGAACTCATTTCCAGAGACTAAAACTCTATTTCTGGGTTCCACAAATGGGTTCATCCATCCCTCTGTGACCTCCTGGATTAATTTAAGTTCAGATACAAAATTTGTTTTTCCGATCCATGGTGGCAGCCCAAACATTGTAAATGCAAGTCTACCAGAATTTTTTATTGGTGTAAGAACATTCTCCGCAAAAAGGTTAAAGGAGTCAAGTCTTCTTTTCATATCATCTGATTTAAATGGATGTGTAAATTCAGCCGGTGCTTTTACGCTGAATGTGAATTCAGAGTTCTTTGTAAGCTGCTTTAACCACGATTCCACATTTTCCTTTGGCGGAACTTTGTAAAAGGTACTATTAACCTCAACCGTGTTGAAGAAACCCGAATATAACCGTAAAGACGGTCTTGTAGATTTAGGATAGAATGCCCCAGACCATTCTGGATAGGACCACCCGGAACATCCTATACTTATATTCAAATTCCAAATTCCTCCAATATTTTCCGTGCTATTATTACTCTCTGGATCTGATTTGTACCTTCGTATATCTGAGTTATCTTTGCATCTCTCATATGCCTTTCTGCATCCATATCGGTTGTATAACCATACCCTCCGAATAGTTGCAAACTTTCTGTGGTAATATCCATTGCTGCATCTGAAGCAAAGAGTTTTGCCATCGATGATATTTTAATGCAGTCTTCATGCCTGTCCCATTTGCCTGCAGCCTCATAGACCAAAAGTCTCGCAGCTTCTATCTTAGTTGCCATATCTGCAATCATGAATTGAATACCCTCAAATTCCGTGATCGCCTTACCAAATTGCTTTCTTTGAGCAGCATATTTTACGGCCTCATCAAAAGCCCCTTCGGCAATACCAAGAGCCTGTGCAGCTATTCCAATTCTTCCCGCATCAAGAGTTTCCATTACAACCTTGAATCCTTCATTCAATGTTCCAACAATATTCTTTTCCGGCACTCTGACATTTTCAAAAACCAGTTCCACTGTGCTTGACCCTCTTATCCCAAGTTTGTGAATGTCCCTGCTTATTTTTAGACCGGGGGTGTCTGCGTCAACAACAAATGTGGAAATTCCCTTGTGTTTTTTCGATGCATCCGTTACAACATCAACAACATAGAATTTTGCCAATCTTCCATTGCTGATGAAGATTTTTGAGCCATTAATAATATATTCAGATCCTTCCTTTGTGGCCATAGTTTTGATCGCTGCTGCGTCGCTTCCTGCTCCCGGTTCGGTTAATGCGAGACCACCTACTTCCCCGTTCACAACTCTGGGAAGGTATCTCTTTTTTATATCTTCTGATCCAAACATTAATACCGGTTCAGCAAAAAGGGTTAACGCTCCGTCAAGTACCAGGGCGGTACTTGGGCATGCCTTGGATAATTCCTCGATCACATTGACCAAAAAACTGAAAGACATTCCGTACCCGCCATATTCCTTTGGAATGTAACTTGCAAAGAGGCCGAGTTCATGCATCCTCTTAATTAATTTATCAGGGACCTCCATTTTTAAATCAATTTCTTTTGCCAGTGGTTTAACCTCATCATTTGCAAAGCGTTTAACGTATTGAATTACCTCCAATTCATCTGCTGAAAGATTGCTCATTTAAATCATATCCTAAATCCTCAGCGGTAAATATCTGTTTCGTCAGAAATTTGTACTAATAAGTTTCTAAATATTTTGAAATTGTATATAGCTATACTTATGAAAAGTTCGATTCCCCAAATATTTAGCTACTATATCTATCTAAATTGAAAGTTCACTTTTCAATTCTAACATGAGATCATCAGGTATTTTAACAGTTTCCTTGTAGGTTTTATGATCTGTACTGATAAACGCATTTTTTGAATTTTTGAATGATGTGATCTCATCTTTGCTGAATCTGAATTTTAAATATTGTACCGTTGATTCCAGAACATCTGTCGATCTCCCCTCTTCCGGGATGGCTCTGTTTTCATTTCCATCAAATATCAATACTATATGCTCCTCTATTCCAGCCAGTTTAGGAAGTTCTCTAACCAACTCCTTCTCATCGGTTATCTCTATGAACATGGTAACGCTAAATTCATTATTTGCAGGAATTTGTTCATTATATACCCTCATAAGCCGGTTTATTTCATCTTCATCGTGAACGTTTTCAACAAATACCATTTCATTTATCTGATTAAGAAGGGTTTCTCTGCATTCGAAAAGAAAGCTAAACGTTTTAGAAGATATCCTTCGTATTGCCTTGAGTTTGATTATATCTTTTCTGTTCTTCTCTACGATTTTTGAAAAGTCTTCGGGAGAAGATATCTCCTCCCTTGTTATGGGTTTCATCCTGCCACTCAGTTTGTCTTGAGTTTGGCAAGAGTCTCTTCGTATTTCTTTGCGTGGGATTTCTCAGCCTTTGACAGGATCTCAAACCAGTGAGCAATATCTTCAAATCCTTCTTCCCTTGCTACCTTTGCAAATCCCGGGTACATCTGCGAATATTCATAGGTCTCCCCAGCTATTGCAGATTTTAGATTTTGCTCGGTTGTCCCTATTGGCTCGCCGGTTACAGGGTCTCCTACTGTTGCAAGATATTTAAGATGACCGAAGGCGTGTGCTGTTTCACCATCTGCAGTAGATCTGAATACCTGCGAAATCTCCTGTTGTCCCTCTTCGTCTGCTTTCAGTGAGAAATATAAGTATCTCCTGTTCGCCTGACTTTCTCCAGCAAATCCTGCCTTTAAATTTTCCAGTGTTTTCGACTTTTTAAATTCCATTATATCACTGATTTTGCATTTCTTTAAAATATAATAATCTTTGGTGCACTAATTATTATATAATAATTATTCCAATATAGACCTGCCCGAACTAATCAAGAATATAGCAAGATCTCTTCTTACGCTCTGAGCACCCTCTAATTTAAATAGTTCTCCATCAAATTTTATCTCCGTTTTTTTCTGTGTATTGATACGTATTTCTCCATTTTTAAACTCATCTGGAATTGCATCCCTTAATGGATCGAATGATCTGATATCTTTAAGCTCTACGGGAACTACTTTTAAACCAGTTTTCCCATGAAGACTTCCCGGAAAACGAATTAATCTATGAATATCTGTACTCACAGGCTCATCTATTTCGCATGCGTTTCTATTTTTTATAAGTTTTACAGCGTGCTCTAGAACAATCATATCATTTTCCTCAAAAAACTTGTATTTTTCTGGTCCTTTCTTTGACAGAATAGAACCACGGTTTCTATTGCTACCGGATTTTCCCGCAGGCCTTTTCATTCCTGTGATATAACCGTTTCTTACACGCCCATCTGTAAATATATCCTTTAAACTTTCGTCACCATTTCCGTTTAAACAATCATTTATTACACTGCAAAAAAGATCATCTATTTCTACGAGCCATCCTTCCCCATCATGCTTTATGAGCGTTGGATTCTGCTTTATTTCTTTGGCTGTAATGCCTTCCCCTCTCACAAGATTTGCGATTTCTCGCCTTGAGTCGGAGGAAAGACCATAGACTCTCTCACTTTTAATGTGAACATGATATCCTCGTCCTCCTGAAAAGTATAGAGATATTTCATTTTCCTTAAAGTGCATCATCCCCATTAGATACTTTTCAATCAGTCTTATAGTATGCTTTTTGACCTCTGCAAGTATCTCTTCATAGGACATATTATTGGCCCCCTCTATGTGATCTGCATCAAGGTCGAAAATAAGTTCTGCGCCCTCCCACCCCTTTTCTGCCATGACCCTTTCCAGAGGGTCTCTATAATATGCTATTGAATAGTAAAGATGCTTTGGAACCAGTCTCCTGATAAAATTACTAAACTCAATTATTGACGATATGCCGCCATGCCGGGTCATCGGTCCATTAAACGGGATATAACCTATCTCTCTAGAATTAAACTTGTCCGGCAATTGTAGTTGTGCCTTTTCATAGTAATTTTTAAATTCTCTCCTCAGAAATTCCTGTTCGCCTGTTATGATTACCCATGATAGATATATTAATAAAAGTTGTATTTACGAATTATGAAAGGCATCGCAATTGCATTTTTATTTGCGCTTCTGGTAACGATGCCGATCTCAATAGTATCACACAATGATTTACATGCAAATTCCATCCCATTATATTTCAATGGAATAGGAAATAGGGTCAATGAAAGCACTAACCTCAGTCATGTTATATATTTTAATAATGGAAAGTATATTGAAGCCGTTGAAAAATGCCTGAATGCATACAAGATTAACTTTCAGGGAGGTAAGAATTATATCGATATTTATGGGAATTTATCAGAAGGTTCTATAGCCTCACTTGAAAAATATAAGAGCACATTCACAATGCTTAATAACACGAACTCACAAATGGCTACACCATTAATTGACTATGTGCCCACCACCACTAACAATGGAGACTATACATATGTTCCCCAAAACATCTGGAATGCATACAATCTTACAAATTATTCAACAAGTTATGGTGGTTCCGGGGAGACAGTTGCGATAGTAGATGCGTATGGGTCTCCTTATCTTTCGTACGATCTATCTGTTTTTGATAGTACAAATAATTTGCTACCTGCAAATGTATCAATATATGAACCTCTGGGACCGATTACCCAGAATAATTTTAACTGGTCAATAGAGACATCTACTGATGTGGAATGGGTCCACGCGATGGCTCAGAAGGCACATATATTGCTCGTTCTGGTTCCTACCCCTAGCTCCCAATTCCTTCAGGAGGCAATAAATTTGACAATAGAGCATGGAATGGCTAATGTCATATCTCTTAGCTGGGGTCTATCTGAAAACCAGATGTCTCCTGGTCTTCTAGCTGAATATTCTGATTCGTTTGAAATGGCAGCTCTTGATCATATAACAGTGGTAGCGGCCAGCGGAGACCACGGGGCATACAATGGGGGAAACAGCCTTCAGGTTAATTTCCCAGCATCATCACCATACGTGACAGGTGTTGGTGGAACTACTTTGCATGCCACTGACGGTGTCTTTTCCCAAACTGCCTGGGGTGGTGGTTCGGGAAAGACAAGTTTTGGAAGCGGTGGTGGATTCAGCAGTGTCTTTAGTGCCCCTCCATGGCAGGACCCTTATGGCTACAATAATACAATGAGAGGGGTTCCTGATGTTTCACTTGATGCAAACACCCAGACAGGAGTTGTAGTAGTTGATGGAAACTATGAATATACTGTTGGTGGAACAAGCATTGCAGCCCCAATGTGGGCTGGAATGATTGCCATACTTGACCAGATGACAGGCCATAGTTTAGGGTTCATTAATCCATTGCTCTACCAAATATCTAGAACCAAATACTATGGAAAGGCTCTTGAAAGCGTTTCTAATGGAACAAATGGATATTATCATGCTAATTACGGATGGAACCCGGTGACCGGCCTGGGAACCCCTAATCTTGGATTAATGATAAAGGCGGTTCTCAAATTGACAGGTCCTGCTGGGAATGAAGCAATATTTTCCCCTCCGAAAGATATGACAAATTTTAATATTACAACCAATCTTAATCTTACAAGCTCAAATATTCCCATTGAAAATGGTTCAACCTATAACTTTCTTTCACTCCAATACACTCCAACATTGGGAATTTATAGCGGTATACAGGAAGTAAACAATAGCTATGGAGCGCTCATAAAACTTTCAACATCATATGGGAATTATTCCTATTTCTTCAATATTACAGCTCGTATGAATATTAAGTTGTGGATCAGTGTAAACGGTGGTATTATAAAAGCAGGAGTTGACAGTTATTACCATTTATTTAATATATTCCCGGAATTTCTGTATGACTCCTACATAGCAATTGGGGTTGAAAGAACAGGAATTTACGGAAATCTTTATGGCTTCCCCGGTGCTTCATTCACGTATCCGAATATAATTGGAAATTCAAATTATGTTTCAGATACTTACTATGATTTATACATTAACAACTCTGCCCCAGAAAATTATTCTATGGTAAACGTTTCTTCAGATCAAAGAGGGATGAATTTTTCATATGGAAACCCCACAACTCCTTCGATCAATCCCATAGAGAGTGTTCTAAAAGATAGTGTTCAAATAATTTTGACTCTTAATCAGACTTCAGGTAGAATTTCTGGTATCCTTTCGCAAGAAACCAATAACGGAACATTTTATGAAAATGGGAATGTCATAAGTTCCAATGTGTTTAATTTTAGTCCATCTGGAACCTATAACGTATCTTTTTCTTCAAATAGTCTGAATACTTACATAGACATATTGGTTCCATCAAGTCTATCCGCTAAACTTAACATATCTTCAATAGTGAATTCATCAGATAATTTCAACTCCAGTCTTATCTTAGACTATTACTTACATCTTGAAGAGCATAATGGCTCAAATTTGTATGTTCTTGATGACAATAATTATATTTCCATTATTATGGAAGGATTTAAACCGTTCAATTCAAATGTGAATGCCAGCATTGGAAATTTAACAGTAAAACTCATTCCCGATGAGGTTAAATTGAGCATAACTTCTAGCCCTGGAAATGCAACGGTGAAAGTAAATAATCAAACAAAGATTGAAGTCAATGGAACAGCATCTTTTCTTATCTTCCCAGGAAAGACCTTCGTTTCAATATCTCACTCCGGTTTTCTTACAGTTAATGCCACACAATATATTTTCCCTGGACAAAATAAAACTCTGAACGTTGCCCTTACGCCAAATAATAAGATGATTGCCATAAGTGGAATTATAAGGAATTCTAAATATCATTTTGGGGTTTCCTCAGTTAAAGTACAATATAACAATTCTGATTATTCATATTCTGACAGCAGTGGATACTATCTGACCTATGTGCCTGTCGGGTCTGCAAATCTTACTTTTAACGCTACTTTCTATACCCAATATGTAATTTCTGAAAATTCTACAAAAGATAGTACCATCGACGTAAATCTCTCATTTTTCCTGAATCCTTCAAGTATAAGCAACCCAACAATAACTCTGGATAGAGCAATTCCATTATTATTTTACACACTATTCCTGAGCTGGACTCTATCCAGTCAAAGCTCCGTTAGCTATTTGGAAATTCATTATTATCAATTAGGAACAACCCACAACCATACTGTAAGGATGAGTGCTGGTTCAACATTTGCTTTTGTGAATGGAATTCTTCCAGGGAGTAAATATGTCGTTTATATTGAGGTAATCCTCACTGATGGTCAATACATATTCTCAAAAGGAGCGGAAGTATCCTATTCAAACATATCGTTTTTAGCCTTGAATATTTCCATAGCATCATTTATAGCCCTAGGTTCTTATTCGCTTGCTATTTCTGCAAGAAAGAGGTCAAGACGGAAGAAGGCGTTTAATAAATTACTGGAAGAAACCTATGGAAGTAGTAAAAAATGGAAATGATTTCAGGATAACCTGAATTCAACATTTTGCGAAAGCGGCAATGTTTTACCATAATTCTTGGAGACAGTTTGTCTCCTCATATATCCTTTCCATGCGTCACTGCCACTCTCTCTTCCTCCACCGGTGTTTTTTTCTCCTCCGAAAGCTCCTCCTATTTCCGCACCAGCAGTGCTTGTATTCACATTCGCTATGCCGCAATCTGACCCGGATGAGGAAAGGAAGGCTTCCTCTTCTCTAATATCGTTTGTGAAAATGGCTGATGAGAGCCCTTGAGGCACAGAGTTGTGTATCGTTATAGCCTCCTCTATTTTGTCATACTTGAAAACATATAATATGGGCGCAAAAGTTTCCTCCTTCGAGATTGTCACTTTATCGTTTGCCTCTATGATTGTGGGTTCCACGTAGTATCCGTTTTCAAGTCCCTTTATTTTTAATACATTACCCCCGGAAAGTACTTTCCCTCCCTGCTTCACAGCCTCAGAGATTGTTTTCTGATATGCTTTTACGCCTGCCTCATCTATGAGCGGGCCAACAAGGGTATCACTGTTAAGGGGATTGCCTATATTCACATTGGAATATGCCTGAATCAACTCTGATATGAAGCTCTTATAAATTGTGCTTTCTATTATTGCTCTTCTCGTCGTTGTGCATCTTTGACCAGCAGTGGCAAGTGCCCCGAATAGTAGCCCTTTCATTGAAATCGATCGATCTGCTTTGGACGAGATTATAACTCCATTATTTCCACCAAGTTCCAGAATGGATCTTCCCAATCTCTCCGCCACATTTTTGCTTATTATTTTCCCAGTCGCTACCGATCCTGTGAATGATAGAACAGGTATCTTCGGATCCTTGCTTAGAAGCTCCCCAATCTCTGCACCACCGCCACATATGGTTGAAAATATAGGCGGAACTGATTCCTTTTCCATTACGGAAGCGACAACTTTTGTTACAGCTATAGCTGATAGGGCAGCTTTGCTTGATGGTTTCCATATCACAGAATCCCCGCATACAGCAGCAATAAATGAATTCCATGACCAGACTGAAGAAGGAAAGTTGAAAGCGGAAATTACCCCAACTGGGCCTACCGGTAACCATTGTTCATACATTCTATGAAATGGTCTTTCACTGGCCATTGTGAGACCAAATAATTGCCTTGAGAGCCCCATGGCATAGTGGCCAATATCGATCATTTCTTGAATTTCTCCCTGCCCTTCAGATATTACCTTACCAACTTCGAGCGATACGATCAGACCCAAATCCTTTTTTGAAATTTCTAGAGCATCTGATACCTTTTTGATAAACTCCCCTCTCTTGGGAGCGGGTACCTGTGACCACTCCTCAAAAGCTTTTATGGATTTACTAACAACTGAATTATAGTCATTTTCTGTTGCCTGGTCAATAGTACACAGATTGGTACCATCTATTGGGGATATTGACTTAATCATTCTGCTTGATTTTCCCTTTTTCCATGATCCTGAAAATATACCATTCTCTGTTGCGTTTATTCCAAGTCTATTGAATACATCTTCCTTTACTTTCTCTACTTGCGAAACGTCCATTGTCGTTTATGAAAACTATACTAATATGTATATCGGTTGAACATTAAACTAAATAACTCAAAAAATTCTATCCTCAGGATAAAAACAACTATTGGATCAAGATATCCTGCTTATGATCGAACTTGCAAGTTCAAGAAGGATTTCAAGATCTGGCGTTTTCTTTGTGTTTTTAAGGGCAGCCATTGCTTGATCCATAAACCACTTCGCCTTGGAAATAGAATAATCGATTCCTCCCGATTTAAGTATAAAAGCTCTTGCTATGTCTACGCTTTCCTCATCCTGTCTCTGGCCATTGATGACTAATTTCAAATGATTAACCAGTTTCTCATCATTTGATTTTAAAGCGAATATTACAGGAAGAGTTATTGCATTGTGTTTTATATCAGTAAAAATTGGTTTTCCCATTGCCTCTTCAGATCCGACGATGTCCAGAATATCATCAGTTATCTGAAAAGCCATTCCTACATTGTACGCAAATTGAAACATTGAATTTACAGTTATAACATCAGCATTAGCCGCCAGAGCAGCACATTTGGCACCCGCTCCAAAGAAAAATGCAGTTTTGCCGGAGATAATCTCAAAATATTTTTCCTCCGAGATGTTTAGATTACCAAGATTTATTGATTCATTTATCTGCCCTTCGGCCAGTTTCGTTGCTGCAGAGGCCATTATTTGAGAAATTTCCGTGCCGTATTTAGATCCTAAGCCATAAGCTACGGCAAATAAATAATCAGCTACAACAATTGCGTTTGCCATACCATACTTATAGTTTAAAGATGGTTTTCCTCTTCTTGTAATTGCTCCATCAATTATATCATCATGAACAAGACTTGCAGTATGAATTAGCTCATATGCTATTGCCAAGTCTAGAATTCTTTCAATGTCCTCATACTGGGAAGATATTTGATATGCCAAGATTGCCATAAGGGGCCTTAGCCTTTTGCCTCCCGCAAGAGATGTGTATTTGGCCATCTCATCCAAATCAGGACTTTCACTAACAAGAATTTCATTAATTCTTGCGTTTATTTGTTCGACTCTTTTATTGAGCCCTGAATTTATCAAAAATGGTTCCTTCATATTAAATCAGGCTTATTCATGATTACAACTTTTAATTTAATTATTAGTAAAAAATTGTTGAAGTGAATTGTTTTACTTCTTGATTATTTAATTTCTTGACATTACGATTTCAATTGAAGAGACGTTGGATTCCCCTCTCTCTCCCTCCACTACTTCTGTAGACAGAGTGATATTGTCATAATTAGCTGTTTGAACGAATTTTCTCTTAGCTATTTCTGCAATGTCCACTGCCTTGCTTATGGCCTTTCCCCTCGCCTTTATGGTAACCTTCTCAATATTATTATTGAATTGGGTAACCACTGCAAGCACGTAATTCATAGTTGGTTTCTTTCCGACATAGATAATATTTGCTTCTGTCATCTTTGCTCACCTTGTTTTTTCTCCCGTCTGTCTCGTGATTGGGGGACCTGAGATACATGAAAAATCAGCATTATTTTTATGCCAGATTTCTTTGTATGTTATACAGGCTTATTCCGGTATTTATACCAGAGAGTTTACATCATATTATGATATAAATCCTTTTTCATACCAATTTGTATCTTTACCTTTGCAAAATCAAAGATAAATAACTATTTTAATCGTATCAGGGTTTCTGTTGACCTAACTCCTGAGAACATTCTGATTTCGTCAACGGTTAAGTTAATCTCATCTATGGACGCGCATCGTATACGAATTGCTAAGTCTGCTTTGCCTGAAAATTCATAGACCTCTTTGAATTTTTCTTTGAGGTTCTTTATGGTTCTACCAGACTCTCTGGTATCAACTCTCACAAGAATTATGGCATCTTGGCCCTCTTTTCTTGTTATAGTTGTAAATTTTTCAATGATCCCTTCGTCGACCAGTCTTTTTATTCTTTTCCTTATAGTCCCTTCAGAAACCCCTAATACTTTAGCTATTTCTGTGTTTGATAATCTACTATTGTTTTGAAGAATTTCCAGAATCTTTCGATCCCTCTCATCAATGGTAGGGTCCATAAGAATACACCTTTAGAACTATCTGTAGAGGCCACTCTGGCCTTTATCTCCCTCCTTAGGCTTCTTACTGATTAGTTCCTTGGGGATATTATTAAGTCTGATAATATTTGTTGCTTGCACCATATAAATTGGCAAACCTGTGTTTGGATCGTTACCATTTTTCATTATGGCAACGATTTCCATCTTTATCTGTATTTCTGAACCATCGCCGAGCTTGACTTTCACCCATTTTGGTTCATCTTCAACAGTAAAATTAACTATCTCTCCGCTGTCCGGAAATCCACCCTGATATACCATGAGACTAAATTCATTAAGAGTATTTAACAGACATCGTTTATATCGCTTAGGATTTTCCCATGTTTCAAGTAAACTCCACTTGAATATTGTGAATTTCCCTGCCAATTTTTCGGCAGATTCAGCAAACTATCGAGGGGGTTCTGCCGAATATTGTAAATCGTTCTTTCATATTCACTTCCCAAGACAGGAAACACCTTTCCACTTTCTATTTCAGCACCTTTAATATATTGCCGAGTTATAATCCGATACATTGCGAGGGTTGCAGAGTCTGGTCAAATGTGCAGGACTTAAGATTCTGTCCCGTTGGGGTTCGTGGGTTCAAATCCCATCCCTCGCACTATTATAAAAGTTTGATGTTATTTTACTTCTATCCTGATTTGAACCCTAAGAGAGCTCCACAATGCTTGCAAGATATTGGTATTGCCCTGTTTCCCATTGTGAAATATGATGGGATTCTGGTATCCTCTTCTAATACATAATCTTCAGGACTAAGTTTATTTCCACATTTAGGGCATTTTGCCACGATAACTGAACCCAATTTAATTTATAAATTTCACTCTCGTTATGAGTTCAACTTATGAGTGTTTACTGATCTACCCTCCCTTAATTGTATACATAATTGTAGTTCGTGAACCCAAAAGAATAAGTGGAACTATGGATAGGACACTGAGGGGCTATAAAATAAAATATAGATTGTGCCATATTATGTCGTATATTTGAATATTCCTAAGAAAATTCCTAAGAAAAAGTAAGTAATTCATTCGAACCCCTCTTCATACCGGCTTATTCCTTGTATATAAGGATAGTTTGAATAATCTTTGAAGGTGTTATACTTATGTTCAATCATATATTTTACAAAAGATGGACAAATGAAATTATATGGCAATCCCCTGAAACGAGGTTTTTATTTAGAATTATAAGAAGCCTTTACAATAACAAAAATAGTAATCTATGACTTTATTGGTTAAATCATAGGCTCCGACATTGATTCCCTAAGACCAAAAGCCTAAAAAACCTTGATACATCACTGTGGAAAATATATATTCCCGTGAAAAACGCTGCCAGTTGTTATTGGGTTCATCATAATACTTTCTTTCCCTTCTATTTTTCTGACTCATTATGAAGCATTGGTTAGCATATTATCGTTTGTTATTACGTGAGTGTTCTTTGCTCTGTTTAACATCGTTATTAAAAAGGATAGGGTATTGCATTAATCACAATTGACATTCCAGATCCTAACTCTTATCCCTTCAGTTCTAGTCTTTTCTCAACTGTGCTTGGCGACACCATGCATTCCTGAAGGAGATCTTCGACCCCCAGATCGGAAAAATATTAAGACCTGCGCTTTGCAACGAACGCATCTGAAATTGACTCGTGAACATGTCATTGCGAAATTCAAGTTCCGCAATCGTATAGAAACCATGTTCAGGGTCATGATGAGGGAGGGATAAAGATAAAGGGGAAGGATATCCGCGTCAGATATTTCCTCTTCGCATAAGAGAAGTGTGTTTAACCAATCCGGCATCATTTTTTTCATGGAGCTGCAAGTTTCAAGTAATATCTCATGGAACTTTGTGAAGCATGCACAACAATGGTCAATAGCATGGAAAGAAAGGAAAGTAATCGCAAACTGTTCTGAATAAAGACTGTTTAAGGAAGACCATTCTTTCCATTTCTCCGATCTCGAATAGCATTATGCTGTCTGGAAAGTTAAATCGGTTTGGAAATACCCTAAGACCAGAATAATCCATATGAGAGAATTAATTATTCCAGTTCATATGATATAACCAGCTCTTTTCCTATGATTTTTTCAATTTCCCTTAAATCAATAGCTTTGATGTGATTAAATTTAATCCATCTCTCGTTTGCGGAAACCACTGGCATTTTTAAAGAATTGTTAAAATATTTCCACTGTCTCTCCCCCATGTTTTGAATAAATTTTCTGTGCCTTAATATCCGTTCATCAATTAAATTATTAATAGTGCTAACTTTAAAAGCTATGTTTTTACTGTATTCTTCCACAAGTTTATAGTCAATCTCAACAGACACACTGTTTCTTTCTAGTAATATTGAAGCTGTGACCGTAGTTCCTTCTCCAAGGAATGGGTCAAGCACTGTATCTTCAATGGAAGAAAACATAGAAATGAGTCTCATAGGTATTTCTATTGGAAATCCTGCACTTCTATTCCTTGAACCTGTATTATTTATTGTCTGCCGTTTCCCGTTAATACCTTTCCATATATCAGAATACCATTCGTTCCTTTCTTCCCAAAAAATGGAACTAATTCTCCTTAATTCTATTTCATCTCCTGTAAATTTTCTTTTGTTGCCCTTTCTGAATACAAGAATGTGCTCATGTTCCATTTTAACGTATGCCCCAATTGGGAGAGTACCAGAACCTAGAAACTTATTGGGTGCATTTGTAGGCTTATTCCAAATAATAGATGGGAGAATATAAAATCCTATTTGCATTGCTTTTGCCAAGATTCTTGAATGTGAAGAGAATAATTGAAATGTTTCATCAAGGGTTCTCACGGCATCTCCTATGACAATGCACATGATTCCTCCCTCTTTTAGAACACGATGACATTCTTCCCATACCTTATCTAATTCTTCATGCATCAATTCAAATGCTTGCATAGTTTCGTGGAGATTCATTTTTTCTTCAATTTTATTGTTGAGCGAAAAAAATAACTTGTCCCACATCTCTATCATTGGGTACGGTGGAGATGTTACGATCAAATTCACGCTACGGTCTTTGATCATTGATAAATTTCTTGAATCCGCCCCATAGATTTTATGAAGTGTTGTTCCATCTGAAGACATTATTGAGGAAACAAGAATTCTTATTTAAGGAGGAACACTTTTGACATAAATAAGTCTTGATATGGGCTTTCAAATTGATTAGTATCGTATGCATGCTAACTGCTATCCAAATGAATATTGCCAATTGATGGGATAATCCATGTTCATTATGAATCTAAAAGTTCGCTGAAAATTTATCCACCCTTTCTTACATGAAGAAGGGTTCGATGAAGTTGAAAATGCAGATAAAAATTTGAACACCATATACTGATACTCATGCAACAAAAGGCATTTCTTTCTATGCTATCGTAAAATAAAATTGAACTATCTCTTTTTTTTATGTAAAGAATCATAATTTTGATCGACATACATTAAAATAAGAAGAGTATTTCCTGTTGATGTGGACAAGGTTATTCTTACTTCTGGGAAAATTTCACTTGAAACTCCGCTTGAAATTGATAATGCAAGCGAACTATCAACATTGGCAAACGATGAGAGTATAGGAAAAACCATTGGAATCAGAGCTTTTCCTTATCCCTATACCATAGATGATGCAGAAAGCTTTATCACAAAAAATAGAGAGGATAACGGAAAACCATTCATCATAGACTGGTTTATAGCCTTTGAAGGTAAGAAAGTGGGTATCATTGGTCTCAGCAATATAGATTATGAGAATAAAAGTGCCCACATAGGTTACTGGATAAATTCCCAATACAGGAAAAGGGGGATTGCCACTAGTGCTTTAGGACTAGTTGTTGAATATTCCAAGAAAACGATGAATTTGCATAGACTTTATACTAAGGTCATGCATAATAATCCTTCATCCATGAGAGTGCTCCTCAAATGTGGTTTTTCAATAGAGGGAATTGAAAGGGATTCGTTACTTCTTAATGGCACGTATTTTGACATGTTAAATTTTGGAATTACCTTCAGAAATTAGTTACGAATATGAGACTACCATGGTAGATATCAACTAACTACCATGTTATTGTATAGTTATATATCAATTTAATATTTAGTATCATGGATATAGTTACAGAAAATATAGAACCAAGAAATTGGGAAATAGACAAAGAGCATTCAGGCATAGAGTTCTCCGTTAGACACATGATGATTTCTCACGTCAACGGGAGGTTTAAAAAATTCTCCGTTGAAGGAAAGGAGGATCTCTCAAATGTAGAGAAGTCTACAGTTATAGTTAAGATAGATTCTTCCAGTATAGAAACGGGAAACATGGATAGAGATAATCACCTGAAATCTCCAGATTTCCTTAAAGTTGATGAGTTTCCTGAAATTGTATTTAGAAGTACCTCTATAAAGAAAAATGGAGATAACTTTAAAGTTGCCGGGAACCTCAAGATCAGAGATGTTGAGAAACCTTATACCTTTGACGTTGAAAGAAGCGGCCCAATTAAGGACCCCTATGGAAATTTAAGACAAGGGATATCTCTCACTGGAACAATAAACAGAAAAGACTATGGTCTCGTATGGAACATGGTTCTTGAGGGTGGGGGAGTCATGGTGGGCGATGGTATTAAAATCAATATAAACCTTGAGCTTGTCCAAGTGAAATAATACTTTCCATCTACTTTTTTTTATAAAGCTTAAATAACGTTATTTACTATCTTTAATGTAGTGAAATAGTGAATATTGAGCATATACAAGACAAGGAAGAAAAGTCTCCAGATTGCCCAATCGTGGAATCTATAAGGTTGATTGGCGGTGAATGGAATCTAATTATTATAAGACATTTAAGTGATGGTCCAAAAGGATTCAACGATCTATTGAGAGATGCAAAAAATATAAGCCCCAGAACCCTTTCAAGAACTTTAAAATATCTTGAAGACGTTCAACTTGTATCCAGAAGTATATTGTCAACGCGCCCATTCCGAGTGAAATATGAGTTGACTGAAAAAGGAAAAGCACTAAAATTTGCGCTGAATGACCTTAAACAATGGGGCGAACGTTGGGCTGTTCCAAATACTGAATAGCTGCGAAAGGTTTTAACTTATGATTACCTTTTAAAAGCATGGAATTCTACATTGATGGGCAATTTGTTAAGCCTGAAAATCAAAATGAGATTGCCAAATTTTCACCAGTAACAGGACAGTTATTGTACAGGTTTCCTTCTGCCACGAAAGCTGAAGCACAGAGCGCTGTAGATTCTGCATTGGATGCTTTTCCTGTTTGGTCCTCAGTAAATAGTAAAGAAAGATCGATACTATTGCTCAAAGTCTTCAATCTGATTGAAAACAACAGATCTGAACTTGAAGATATTCTTATGAGTGAAAATGGGAAAATTATATCTGAAGCTAAAGGAGAGGTCGATGGAGTACTGGATCAACTATGGTACTATTTAGGATTCGAGAGAAAGCTAAACGGGGATTATGTTGAAGGAGATACCAACACACGAAGAATCATTCAGGCCAGGGTTCCTTATGGTGTCGTACTTGCTTTAACTCCATGGAACTTCCCTGCAGCTATGGTAATAAGAAAGCTTGCCCCTGCAATACTAAGCGGGAATACTGTTGTTTTAAAACCAAGCAGCGATACTCCAGGTTCTGCCAACTGGATAGTAAGGAAGTTCTCAGAGGCAGGTTTCCCAAAGGGAGTTATCAACTTTATAACAGGATCCGGTTCAACAATAGGAGATTATCTTGTTGAAAATAGGAAGGTTTCGCTGATAACAATGACAGGTTCTACAGAAGTTGGCCAACATATCATGAATAAGGCTTCATCAAATATGGCCAAGCTTATACTTGAACTCGGGGGAAAAGCACCATTTATGGTATGGAAAGATGCCGATCTTAAGAATGCAATAGATACGCTTATTTGGGCTAAATATAGCAATGCGGGACAATCATGTATAGCCGCAGAAAGACTCTATGTCCACGAGGATATTTACGGCAAGTTTCTGCAAATGTTCAGAGATGCTTCAAAGCAAATCACTTTAGGGTCACCTTTGAAAGCATCCATGGGACCCCTTATCAATAGTAAAGCCATATCGAATACTTCAAAAATTCTTACTCAGGCTGAAGAAAACGGATCAACGATATCAAAAATGGGTTCTGATACCTTAGACAGAGAATTCCAGAAAGGATTCTTTTATAATCCTGTTCTTGTGGAAGGTGCAGAGCAAAGTTCAAGTATATTTCAGGAGGAAATATTCGCCCCCGTTCTCCCTGCAATGAGCGTTAATGATGAGGATGAGATGCTAAAATTAGCTAACGATTCGAAATACGGTCTTGCTTCATACCTTTTCACTAAAGATATTGGGCTTGGAATGAGGATTTCTGAAAAGATTAGATTTGGTGAATTGTATCTTAATATGCCCGGACCGGAAAGCAGCCAGGGGTATCATACGGGATTTAGGTTAACCGGCCAAGCAGGAGAAGGAAGTGTACACGGTATAGAGGAGTATCTCCACATTAAAAACACATACATCGACTTTTCTATGGATTAGAAACAGGATTCAATCTTTGTTTCAATTCCCGAAACAGTTAACATAAAATAGCTTTAAGTTTTATGTTGAAGGAATTGCAATGATGAATAACAGGGATGGAAACGAGGGTTCCAGAGATGCTAGGAATATATCTCCAAAGCAAATAGAATTTATTACAAATCTTGAGAAAAATTCAAAGGGGGGAGAAAAAACTCTCAAAGATTACCTTTCAGACAAAAGGAAAGGTAGTGTGTCTGAGTTGACATCCAGAGAGGCATCGGAGTTAATAGACAAGCTGAAAACGCTTCCAAAAATAGAAGGTGCTCAGACTCAGGGTGGAGGAAGAAACGCAACACCAAAGCAGATCAGTTTCATAAACAGCCTGCTTTCAAGAAACCCTGCGTCCAAGGAAAAGTTGGAAAAATACCTAAAGGACAATAAAAAGGGATCTATAGAAGAACTTTCCGTTCCTGAGGCGTCAAAGCTTATTGATCTTATTAAATGAAAGTTACCCGCAAAGAGACATATTGTCAAAATAATTTGCTCTGATAGTCTCCCTGACGTCCTTTGTTAATAGGATATGTTTCAAATATTCCAAGTTTTTTCATAAACACATTTATTGTTGCAGGAGCAAACCCTTCATAATGATTGTTGGCAAAAATAAAACCACTTTCTATTTTGCCACTTACTTCCTCTACCTTTGAAGCCCATGATTCTATTTGTTTGCTCCTGTCAATTGAAGTCTTTCCGAGGTTTCCATCAGTAATCGCTCTGTCTCCAACGAGTCTGAGATATAAGAAATTATTAGTTAGTTCATAATGTTTCTTGGCAAAAGGCGTGTCAGCCCAAGATAATCCCATTCCATAATCTCTAAGGAGAGCATATATCTCGTCATTGAACCAAGAATCATCCCTGAATTCAAAAGCGAATTTGATATTTTGAGGCAAACTTTCAATAAATTCATGAATCAATTTACTATTCTTGTATTTTAATGTGGGGGGCATTTGAACCAATATTACTCCAAGTTTTTTTCCCAGAAGTCTGACTTTTTTCATGAATGTTTCAATGACCTCTCCAGTTTCAGCAAGTTTGAACTCATGAGTTACTTTTCTGAACATTTTAGGGCAGAATTTAAACTTTTCATCCGTTGATTTATCCCAATTCCATATTGTTCTTTCATCCGGAATCCTATAGAAAGTTGAATCAATTTCCACGGCTTTATATACAGATGAATAGTATCTAAGGTATTGTTCAGGTTTTAAACCGTGAGGATAGAAGGTATCAACCCAATGGTCATAACTCCAGCCTGAGGTACCTGTATAAATATTCAAGGCTTCCTCTCTTCTGATGGATGGTTATTTACTCTATCCATAGAGGTAGCTGTGAGAACAAGCCTTTGTTTAATCAGCGAATCATCGTCCTCATTATACGAGAGTATGGCCTTGAGGTGATCATTACTCTCAAGGTATTCTCTGCATCTTCTACCCTGTGGCGAATCCGGCTTTACCGGTGAAAGCCATCTTTCAAATGTCATCTTCTCTTTTGTTACCTCTGAAAATTCTACTCTAAAACCAGCTTTAACAATTGTTTCCTCCCAATACTTTTTTGTCCCTGCAGATAGGTGAGTCTCGTCTCTCAACCTCTCAAACTGATTAAATGAATCGTTAATGTCATCATCAGGGGATAGCATATCTACAAAACCAAATGTTCCAAATTCCTTCAAAACCCGCTTAACCTCGCCTATAAATCCCTCACGGTCATTGAAATGATGGGCTGCACGCCTACAAGTGACTACATCGAAAGTATAATCCATAAACGGCATTTTCTCAGACTTTCCAATGATAAAAATCAGATTCTTAATATGTCTCTGGTTTGAAAGTATTAATCCCTCGTTAAGCATTTCTTTTGTAGCATCGAGACCAATTACAATATCATATAGTTCGGCAAGTCTCATAGCCGTGAAACCGGTCCCAGTTGCCACGTCCAGCGCCTTATTTCTTTTGGAAGTTGGCAAATGTTCAATCAGAACATTCAAATCTTCTCCAGTTTTATGCGATAAGCTATGAGCAAATGCATCTGAATTTTTTTTAAAAAATTCTATTCCCTCCGCTTCAGGGTTAGTGGTGTTTTGAATTCCTGTATTTGACACATATATACGATGGAGCCAGAATATATAACGGTTTTAAACCCAGTTTTGCTACAGTTTCATATCAAATTACGAATGAAATCCAATTAATGTTTGTCTAAATAGTAATAGTAATCAAATCTGATAACAAAAATGGTTTTATATATTTTAAAACTATCCTATAAGTTTAGAGTGGTGACAATTTGAAAAGTCTTGTGGAAATGAAATTATTCAAAAAGGAATTCAAATGTTACAATAGAGGGAAGGTGGATATTTGAAGAGATACCTTCTCCTTGAAGATGGAAACGTCTTTGAGGGGGAGGCATTTGGGGCATCTATTGATGTTTCAGGGGAATTAATTTTTACAACATCACCAACAGGATATCTGGAAGTACTCACAGACCCCTCATATGGGGGTCAGATCGTACTTTTTGCTTTTCCATCGGTTATAACATATAACCTGAGAAGAAGCATTCCACAAAGCAAAGAAATTTCTGCTTCCGGGGTAATAATAAAGGAAACGGCTGGATTGAATTCTGAAGCCTTTCGTGAACTCGACATGCTTTTGCATAACAGCGGTGTGCCAGGCATTAAAGGCGTGGATACCAGAAAGATTATCGAACTTATAAGGAAAAAAGGAAACATGAGGGGTATACTTTCCAGTACAAGAAACCCTGAAATTGAATTTGGAACCATGAATACCCGAGATCTTCTCAGAAGATTCGCAACCACAACTGACTATCATCTCAATAACGGCACAAATGAAGAAGTGTTATTCGTTGATATGGGAACTAAGATATCCCTCATAAATCAAGTTTCAAAAATAGCTTCTTTACATGTTATTCCCTTTGATTTTCCACTTCATGCAATAAACGGATCCTATGCGGCAATATTTTTATCAAATGGGCCTGGAGATCCATCGGATGAAAGCCTTGATGGCGTAAGAGAACTGATCAGACGGAACTATGGGAAGATTCCAATATTCGGTGTGTGCCTGGGTCATCAGGTTCTAAGCATGGCTCTTGGTGCGTCAACGGAAAAAATGTTATACGGCCATCATGGCACAAATCACTCAGTTATAGAGGAGGATAGATGTTTCATTACCTCACACAATCATAATTATCAGGTTCTTGAAGAGAGCCTTTTTGGAACTCCTCTGGAAGTAATCCAGAGAGATGCAAATGACGGAGCCGTAGAAATGGTATCTGATAGTGAAAAATTTGCAGTGTCTGTACAATATCATCCTGAAGGAGCACCGGGACCTAAGGATCCATGCAACTTTTTCGGTGAAATGCAGAAGACTATTGGAGGTGTCTATGCCAAAAACACATGGAATAAATAGAGTCCTTATTATAGGATCTGGTCCGGTAGTCATAGGACAATCAGCAGAATTTGATTATGCCGGTTCACAGGCTGCCAGATCATTGAGAGAGGAGGGAGTTTTTACAATTCTTCTTAATTCAAATCCGGCTACAATTCAAACTGATTTGGAAATAGCAGACAGAATATACATAGAACCTATGACGCTTGAAGTAGTTGAAGAGATAATAGAGAATGAAACTGTCGATTCTCTGCTATGCTCGATGGGTGGGCAAACTGCGTTGAATCTTCTCATGGAGATAGAGAAATCCGGCATTATAAATAAATATCAATTGAACGTCCTGGGAACAAGACCCGAAAATATAAGAGTGGCAGAAGACAGAAATGAATTCCACAAAAAAATGATATCCATAGGTGAAAATATACCAAATTCTGCCATAATCCATTCCTCCAAATGGGCCGATGAGATTGATTCCATACGATTTTATCCATTCATCGCAAGAACATCGTTCAGTCTGGGTGGAAAGGCAGGCAGAATAATTAGGAGTAGGGAGGAAGCTGTTACCTTCTTTGCAGAAGTATTCAGTGGAAACGATATATGGGAAGTAGAGATTGAATCATCGTTGTTGGGTCTGAAAGAACTTGAATATGAGGTGCTTCGCGACCAATCAGGAAATGCCATCTGTATATGTAATATGGAGAATCTGGACCCTATGGGGGTGCACACAGGCGAGAGTATAGTTGTTACTCCTTCTCTTACTCTAAACGATATTGAATATTACAGTATGAGAGAGCATGCATTGAAGATTGCAAATTCACTGAACATTATTGGTGCATGCAACGTTCAATTTGCCCTTGATTCTGAAAACGAAACATTCTACGTTGTTGAGGTAAATCCAAGAACATCCAGATCATCTGCTCTTGCTTCGAAAGCCAGTGGATACCCTATTGCACGAATAGCCACAAAATTATGCATGGGATATTTACTCAGTGAATTGAAGAACCCAATCACGGGCAACAGTTCCGCAGCATTTGAACCGTCACTTGATTATGTAACCGTTAAGATTCCTAAGTGGCCCTTTGAAAAATTTCCCACTGACATAACTCTGGGTGTTGCGATGAAGTCTACCGGAGAGGTAATGGGCATAGGGAGAACTTTTGAAGAGGCAATGTTAAAAGCTGTGGCATCGCTTGAAGAGGGACAGCAATTTGGAATTTCATTAAATACAGATTTGGATAACTTGGAAGAATATCTCAGGAGGCCAACCCATCTTAGACTAAGGGCCATTTTCCAGGCACTTAAAGAAGGATATGACGTTGAAACCATAGCTTCTTTGACAGGATGGGATAGAGAGATCCTTCATAGATTACATTCCCTATTTGGAATTTTAAACCATTCAGATTTCGCACTTGATAAATTGAGACAAATGAAAGAATTAGGAATACCCGATTATTTTATTGCAAGTGAAAATTCACTTACTGAAACAGAACTATTTAAATTAAGAAAGAAACTGGACTTAAAGCCCGGCTTTAGAGTTATAGACACATCATCCAATGAATTTGCTTCAAGGTCCGGATATTTCTATTCGACCTATTTTGAAAATTACGATGCAACCCCGCTTTCAATTGGAAATTCTATATTAATAATAGGTTCTGGACCCAACAGAATATCTCAGGGCCTCGAATATGATTTTGGTTCGGTAAAAACCCTGCTTCACCTTAAACATATCAATGTTCCAACAATAATGATCAACTCTAATCCCGAAACGGTTTCAACTGATTATGATGTTTCTGGAAGACTTTATTTTGAGCCTTTAAAGTTGGAATACATAGCGAATATAATAGAATTTGAAAAACCAAAGGGTGTGATTATACAATTCAGCGGTCAGACTGGCCAGAATATGGCTAGCAGCTTGGCTGCCATTTTTGGAGAAGATATAATATTGGGAACATCTCGTGAAAGTATAGAGAATATTGAAAATAGAATAAGATTTAGTAGTGATTTGGATAAACTGGGACTTCCCCAGACAGAATTTGTTTATTCTGATACCTTGGAAGATCTACCGGAAAAGATTGAACAATTGGGATACCCTGTAATATTAAGAACAAGCTTCATAATAGGGGGCAGCTCAGTTAAAGTTATAAGAAATAGGAAGGAGCTGGAAGAACTTTTGCCTCATTATAACAGAATTGGAATCAAAGGGGAGGTTTTAGTAAACAGATTTCTTGAAAATTACGATGAATTTGATGTTGATTTTATTTCCAACGGTAAAGATATGAGAATCGCAGGAATATCAATTCATGTCGAGGAAGCTGGTATCCATTCAGGAGATGCTATTGGAATTACCGGCCCATGTTTAATCAGTGAAGATATATTAAACAATATCAAGCATATTTTGCTTAAATTGACTTCTTATTATGAGCTAAAAGGTTTTAGCAATCTTCAGTTGGCTGTAAAGGAAGATCAAATAAGAATAATTGAACTGAATGCAAGGCTTAGCAGATCATTTTCATTTATCTGCAAATCTAATGGAATAAACTGGATCAAATATGGGATAGATTCAATTCTATTTGGAATCCTTCCAGATTTTCAATGGAACCCAAAAACATATTCTGCGAAAATTCCAGTTTTCCCCTTTAGAATTTTCTCTGGTGAAGATATGCGAATCGGGCCTGAGATGAGATCAACCGGGGAAATGATGGTATCCGGAAAAACAGAGAAAGAGATGTGGTCTAAAATAGCTAAGTATTATGGAATGAACCTTGATCGGCCGGCGGTTATTTATTCAGATAAAAATTCTATGGAGCGAATCAAACGCTTAACTGCGGAATTTAACAGGGTAGAGGTATTTGACTCAGATCAATATGAGGAAATGGTGGAGAGGATTGAGTTCCTGAAAAACCCTACTTTTGTAGATATTTGCAAGGAAACTGACCCTAGAGTGGAAGATATAAAAAGGATATTGCTCAGAAGAGGCTCTCCAATTATTCTCAATGAACGGCTTTTCATGAGATTAATATCATCACAACAGGTTGTAATGAAGGCAAGAGAGCTTGCTTCTTATCATAATTAAGTTTAATTTTTTAGGCATAAAAACCCACTTACGCGGAAGCTTTATTTCTAGTTATGATCATGGTGTGTAAATGTGTGCATCGATTGAAATCCTAAAAAAAAGAGGAAAGTTTCCTGTTGTAATAGTTTCTGTTATTCCAGAATCTTCTCGATTAACCATGGATATCTTACAGCAACTTAATTCTTTAAAGAATGTTATTCCAGAAATACGTTATGATTTAATAAAAAATGCGAAGATGAATGATAGAATACATATTCTAGATGAGTTGAACGGTTCTTTTTCAAACATGATTACCACATTTAGAGAGACAAATATCGATAAAGCAGCAATTTTCTATTCGCAGGCGTTAAATAACAAAGAAAATATAATAGATGTTGACTATTCATTAATTCACAAAATGGATCTAAAGCTTCCTCCTGATAGAACTCTGGTTTCATTTCATATTAATGAGCGTACCCCTGTTCTGGATATTATAGACGGCATTTTCAAAGATGGATTCAGGGCTGTTAAAGTAGCAATTAGAACTGAATCTGAAAATGCATTCTTCGGATTATGCAGAGATATATCCAACTTTAAAAGAGAAAATATCATATTTTCCCTTGTTCCAATGGGAAAGAATTCCGGTACACAGAGACTTATCTCTTCGTTGACCGTTTCTGATTTTACATATACAAAATTTGAGGGGGAAACTGGGGAAGGGCAATTAAAATATGATTCTATGTTAAAAATAATTGATCTGCTATATGAATAATTCCAATGATTTTGTGAAGTCAGACCTATTCGTTTTCCACATCCTTATGTTTCAGAAATGTACCGTTGTTAAGTTCCCTATAAGCGGATTCTATTTGATTCCATGAATTCATCACAATTGGCCCTCTCCAAGCAACTGGCTCATTTAGTGGCTTTCCAGTAAGCAGGACAAATTTACCTCCTTCCTCACCGGTAGATAATAATATATTTTCCCCGATTCTATCAAGAACTCCCGTTGAATTTTTAATTATTCTCCGATGTTCGTCACCAATATTGATTGCCCCTTCGTATACATAAATGAGAGCTGTGTAGCCGGATTTTATTGGTATAGATATTTCACGTTCGGGTGGAACGTTCACGTCAAATATGGCTGTGTCAGCTTTAATTGCAAAGGCAAGATTAGATTCATTATTCAGGCTACCGGTTATGATTTTGAATGTCACGTCCTCCATGTATGACTCAGGAATACTATCCCTTTTCAAATCTTTATATCTGGGCGTTGACATTTTTTTAGCCGCAGGAAGATTAACCCAAATCTGAAAACCACTGATTCCGTCTCTATTTAGTTGAGGCATTTCCTGATGAATAATTCCACTGCCCGCTGACATCCACTGAGTATCTCCAGAGCTGATCTTTCCAGTGTTTCCCGTGCTGTCCTCATGTTGAATTTCCCCATTAAGAATATAAGTTACGGTCTCAATACCCCTGTGAGGATGCCAGGGGAACCCTGCCATGTATGATTCAGGATCAACAGAATTAAAATTATCCATCATCAGGAAAGGATCGATAAGTGGCTCGACATAATAAGAAAATGCTCTATTTAATTTTACACCAGCCCCGTCCAAGGTGTTCTGCGCTTGAATTACCTTCAATAATTTTCTATTAACTATCATATTGATAGTTATTAATCATGAGTTAATATTTGTATCCTTTCCATGGTGTACAAATTCATTCACATATGAGAGAGCTTTTTATATTCTTTAACGATTTAAAAAAATGGTAAACTACAGTTTTCTGAAGAGATTAATGGTTGTTGGAGAAAGGCAGGTCCTTCAGAAAATGACTTATTATGCCGAATTGATCGAGTCTTCAAGCACATACATTATGGAGATGATATCAGGAGAGAATGAGAATTTAGAAACTCTTGCTGAGAATGTTTATGAAAAGGAAAAGGAAGGGGATTCACTTACTTTCAATCTTAAGAATATCATTACTTCAGGCGCAATAGGTTCTAATCTCATGGATAATTTTCTGGAGCTTGCGGAAACATTCGATGATATCCTTGATAAAACTTACTGGATATCAAGAGAGATAGTTAGAGCAAGGAATAGCCCACTTTTTAAGGATGAAAGGGAAAAATTTATTAGAAATGTGTATTCAAACTTCATCGATATTATAAACTCAAACATTTCGGCATCAAAATTGATCAAGCAAATTCTTGAGGCAAACAACCTTGAAGAGATCAGGAGTAAAAGAGAAGAGATAGAAAGACTGGAACAAGAGGTAGATGAAATGAAAGATGGTATCATCGACCTGCTTTATAAAAAATCAGATTCTATTTCTTATCTGGCTTTCAATCATCTTAATTCTATGGTTCACATACTTGATGATATGCTTGATGGCTGTGAAGATGTATCAGATATTGTCCTTACTATTGTTCAATCCGTTTCAAAATGATTTATTTCATAACTATCCTTGTTCTTTCCGGAATGTTATCCGGCTTCGTATCAGGAAATAATCTCAGTGCCGCTGTGGGAAATATAATAGGTTCGAGGATAGTTAGCAGAGAGATGGGGTTAATTATTGGCATTGCCGGGTTTTCCCTTGGATTACTTATCGAGGGTCATTTGCTTAAGGATTCCATAGGAAAAATAATGCCGCAGACACCAATTTTCATAATATTTGCCCTTGCAGTTTCCCTATTCATTTTTATCTTCGCAACATGGGCAAGGATTCCTCTCTCACTTACAATGGCTCTTGTAGGTACCGGATTGGGTATTTCTTTGAGGTATGGATATCATTTTAACACTGGTTATATATACCTGGTTATCGCAGCATGGGTTTTTGCCCCTTTGATATCCATAATACTTTCCATAGTGTTGAACAGAATTATGCTGAAGAAATCATCAATAAATCCCTGGGCTGTTCCAAAGGTGTTAAAACCGCTCCTTGTTATCGTATCTTTTCTCACAGCCTTCACACTTGGGGCAAATACCCTAGGACTCATAGCAGCGCTTACCGGTGATAACCTTTCGGATCTAGCTATAATGACATTTGGGATTATTTTTGGATCTATTTTTTTAAGCAAAGGTGTTATAAAGCGTGTATCACAGGAGATGTATTCAATGAGATATGTGAGCGCTTTCGTTTCGCTTCTTGTATCTTCATTGCTTGTGGAAACTGCGACTTTTTTTTCCGTTCCATTATCCAACACTCAGACCCTGACTTCTAGCATCCTTGGTTCTGGGATATCTTATAAAATAAAGGCTATTTTCCTTAAGCCCTTTATGATCGTTGTCGTAATGTGGATAATTTCTCCTCTGGTTGGTCTGCTACTTGGCTATGCACTATAAATATTTTCTAGAAATCATATAATGATTTCTTTCTGGCCCTTTCTATATACCCATAATAGTATTTTGCAGTAACAGATGTTGACCTGAAAGCTTTACCATTGATGGTTAATTTGCCTTGCCTTGATATGATTATACCTGACTTTATTCCTGTTTCAAGATAAACGTCTATGGCCCTTGAAAGATCTTCTCCACTTATTCCGAGCCTGAAAGGCATAAACTCACTTAACAGAATAAAACGAGCCACTGAGTACCCATAACCTTTCCTATAGCCCAGAATAGCCCGGATACATTCGAAAAAAGAAACTGGATCCATACCAACATAAATTGGAAAGGGTGCTTGTGGAATTAAAGATCTGTGTACTTCTGAATCTGCTAGAATCATCACAGCTTCATTTCCATCCCTTCCGGAATACCACTTTTCACCCTTTATGCCATCAAAAGCTTTTCTGTGATTGGCATATGTTACCACTACTTTTCTTTCAAAGCCTGAATAATTGTACTTATTTAAAAATCCGATGTATCTTCCATCAACGCATATAAAAAATCTAATAGAGGCCCCCTTTCTTTCGTTAAACTTAAGAAGAGCAAAACCATCTGAAATTATTGGTTCTTCAACTTGGTCTATGTCAAGGAATTGATCTTCTGATTTTATTGCAGAATAAACCAGACTAATAAGTTTATGAAGATGTATTCCATCTTTCCTATTTTGAGGTGACAAGTATCTTTTTTCTAATTCAGGCAATAAAAACTCCCCCCATATCCTCAATCTCTTCAGCCAATTTTCCGATCAACCCTATTGTGGTACTTGCCATTGGAAATATGGAGATTTTGTTATCTGTGATAAACGCTCTAGCCATATTTTGGCTGTCCGTTTTGCGAAATATCACCATTTCGGATCCGCCGGAATATTTTAATCTCCATGTAATAAGCTTGTTGGAAAGAAATTGGTGCCATGCTTGCTGATTACTTATTAGAAATCTTACAGGTATTGGTCTTTCTTCTAAGTTCCCGCCTCTTCTGAAAATGCATTTGCTCATTCTTTCAAAAGCTTCCAGAGAAAGTAAGAGTGCTTCATAGACTATTTCTGAAATGATTTTTGAAGCTTCCTGCCTTTTTCCCAATGCTTCAATGGAGAAATCTTTTCTCAAATAAATTTCTGCCTCTTCCCCTTTAATAACTATATAATTAATCCTGTAAGCCCTGGTTCGAAAAGTATGGATTGTATCCAGATCTATTGTAGTACCATCCCTATATAGAAGATTAATGACAGATCCGTCTGAACCTGTTAAATTAATTCCCACTATTTTCATATTTTTTTCATTACAATATTCGCAAATTTTTAGGAAGGTTCCATTAAATATGGTAAGTTGTTCTACCCCACCCTTTGCGTAAAGAAATTGAGTTACGTTCACTTTATTATTTCTAAGAAGAAATAGGCGGTAGTTGTTTATTACGGGAATTGACTTTGTAAAGACAGAATTCTCCCCTGATATGAAAAATGCTTCGTTGTTTCCTCTAAGAAGAATAAGATGAAATTTTGTCTTACCCTTCCTCTCAGTCGTTATTTGAAGTAAAACCTCTGAGAGTTCCGACTTATCCATGAGGAACAATTTAAATTGGTATAAAATGGTTGTTTACCGAGAATATATTAAGAAAAATTTAGACATTGTCATAATTCATTAACATTACGAGATCACAGGCTTTCTAATTAAAAACATTTTAATCTTTTTTTATAGATATGTTTCTGTATAACTGTAAAGATATTGTGCTTAATGCTTAAGTTGTAAACCTTTTATATATTTATTAAATGCTGGATCGATAATATGGTACAATACAAATGGGTGGCATTATCAAACACTACCATAGGAATTATGATGGCTTCCATAAACGGAACAATTATTCTAATATCTATTCCGGCTATATTTAATGGAATCCACATAAACTTCCTTCAGTCCAGTTCCCTTGTTTATCTCTTATGGCTCTTAATGGGTTACAATATTGTTACAGCAACTCTGCTGGTTTCCTTTGGAAGGCTCTCAGATATTTATGGCAGAGTTAGGTTATTTAATTTTGGTTTCATGCTTTTCACTTTTGGTTCAATATTATTATACCTAACTTCCGTGTTTGGCGTTATGGGAGATACCGCAGCACTTGAATTGATTATATTCAGATTGGTTCAAGGAGTGGGGGCTGCGTTTCTGTTTTCAAATAGCTCTGCAATTCTCACTGACGCCTTTCCGGTGGATGAGAGGGGGATGGCTCTAGGTCTTAACATGGTAGCTGCGCTTGCTGGTTCATTTATAGGACTTGTATTGGGCGGTATTCTTGCCGTTTTTGACTGGGGTTATGTTTTCCTGGTCAGCGTTCCTGTTGGTGCAATTGGGACCGTTTGGTCATACTGGAAAATGAAGGAAACTGGAATAAAGCAGAAAGACCAGAAAATCGATTATATTGGCAATGCAACCTTCGGAGTAGGATTAACCATACTGCTAGTTGGTGTTACTTACGGATTGCTCCCATACGGAACAAGTATGTATGGTTGGACAAATCCATGGGTTGATACAGCCCTTGGTGTAGGTGCGTTTTTGCTTGTACTTTTCCCATTCGTTGAAACTAAAGTAAAGCAACCTATGTTCAAGATGGAATTGTTCAAAATAAGGGCCTTTGCAGCTGGAAATTTTGCAGCATTACTTGGAGCTCTGGGAAGAGGAGGGGTTATGCTAATGTTAATTATTCTTTTACAGGGAATTTGGCTTCCCATACATGGATACTCTTTTGCTTCAACTCCATTCTGGGCCGGAGTATACATGCTACCTATGACAGCAGGATTTTTGTTTATGGGTCCTCTTTCCGGAAGGTTAAGTGATAAACATGGAGCAAAACTCCTTGCAACATTGGGTATGCTTCTTGTGGCGCTTGCATTTACCCTTCTAGCTTTGTTACCGTATAATTTCTATTACCCATATTTTGCGGCAATATTGTTTTTAATGGGAACTGGAAGTGGTATGTTCGCAGCCCCAAATGCTGCAGCCATTATGAATTCAGTTCCCGCAGAGACTCGTGGGGCAGCCTCTGGAATGAGAGCTACATTACAGAATGCAGCACAAACAGCAAGTCTTGGGCTTTTCTTCACCATAGTGTTAACAGGCCTCAGTGCTAATATCCCTGCTTCAATAGGTACATCCATAGCAGCACTCAACATAGGGCCGGCACTTTCGTCCCAAGTTTCAGGCATAATATCTGGAACGTCACCTACCATACTTTTATTCTCTGCATTCCTTGGTCAGAATCCCGTGGTTCCAATATTACAGGCAACTGGTGTTTATTCACTTCTTCCATCCTCAGCACAGTTGACCATAGCTGGTAAACAGTGGTTCCCTGATGCTCTAGCGGGGGCATTTATGTCTTCACTGAGAATTGCATTCATTCTTGGAATCATAATGTCACTTATAGCTGCATTCGTCTCCAGTATGAGAGGAAAAAAATACGTCCATGAGGGAGCGAAGAGTATTTTTAATGAGAATGATCCTACGAACATAACTAGTCATTCAACTGAGAATAAAGCAGAAGCAAAGGAGATGGTAGATTATGGAAGCGGAAAATAACGATCTAGACAGTAATATAGATTTCAAGATATGGAAAGAATTCTCTTCTGTCTACAAGATTTTATACAAGAACCTTGAAGCTTTCCTAAATAAATACGGAATAGGCATAATCGAATTTAGAATTCTGAAAACACTCTCATCATTAGGAGCCTGCCCAATGGTGAAATTGGCAGAATTAAATCTCATAACACAACCATGGATTACAGGCATAATCGATAAACTTGAAAAAAAAGGATTTGTGGAGAGAGTACGTTCCTCTAGCGATAGAAGAATTATTAATATTGAACTTAAGCCTGCTGGAATAGTTCTCTATAACGAACTGAAGAGGAAATATGAAGAGAATATTTCAAAGATTTTTGCTCCAATTGATCTTGAAACGAAAGAGCAGTTTTTAGAGGTTCTTAATACTATTGAGAATGCAATCAAATCCAATTAGAGGCATTAAAGATTATTGAGAGAAACAATAACAAATAATAAATCAGGAAAAAGAATGAGGTGTGAAGCTCCGGTGGTGTAGCCAGGTCAAGCATAAGGGACTCTCAATCCCTCGACTCGGGTCCAAATCCCGGCCGGAGCATCTTTTATAATGTGATTAGAATTTGCTTTTCGCCATATAAAATAGTAGTTATTTCAATGGACTGATCTTCCCTAACTTAGCTTCTCTTCCTAAGAAACTGCTCTAAAAATTTAATATGTTATCGTTCACCGAAATTATATTTGTATGAAGGCTTTCAGTTGCAAAATTACACATGTGGAAAAATTATTAAATATTTTTTTATTAGTACACAAATGAATCAGGAAGATGTTCGTAAAATAAGTGAATCGCTGATCGAACAAAATACTTTATATCTAATGGACCAGAAAATTGTACGCCCTCAGATAGAAGGGGTACCAATCAATTTCGAAAGATATCGAACCAAGATGGTAAAGAATGAACAGGACGAAGTAATATTGACTGTAAATTACGATACTTCACCAGATCCATCAGCAGAGCCTGCAAGAGGATTTGCTAAGATAGCTCAAACTCTATCAGGATTGCTAAATTTCAAAATAGGAGATACTGGAGGCAATTTCTTTTATACCGTTACAGATGGAAACCTTCTATCCAATACTCATATTTTCAAAATAATGGATGGCGATGGAAAAAATGAGATGTACTCAGCTAAACATAAGATGATGGCATTAGCAAAGGAATATATTGAGATAACGGAACTTGACGGAACAATCCTACTTAGAAGTGAGTATAGAGGGTACAAAAAACTTATTGAAGTTCTGGACAAAGATGGAAACATAACAGCTAATTTACATGCCCCAATTTTATCAATGAGAGATAGATGGAAGCTGGAATTTACCGGAAATGCAGACAGACTTCTCGTGTTGATTATGGCCGCAATAATGAGTGAAATGGGTAACCGTTAGTATCAATTTAATTCTTTACAATCTATTACTTCAAAAAGAATAACTTATGGACTTTTCGTTTAATTTAGATGGATTATAGTGCAACCACAAGTGGGATATTCTCAAATATTTAGATAATGCTATTTTGGGTGAAGTGAAAAAAGTATAGTTTGAGATTGGGCGGTTATGAGATTGAGAATGGAAATAACTCTTGAATCGAACTAAATTGCTCCTTCATGTATCAATTCCATAATTTCACGGTCATTAAATGGACCTTCTATTGCTACCGGCATTAGCATAATATCATCAAGTTCTGGCTCTTCGTATGATTCTTCCTGAACCTCATTCTCATCAAGATCATCTATAATGTCGTCGAACCATATTATATAGGAATTGACACCATACTTAATGACTTTCATATCTTCCCGGTCAACCCTGATTACTGCACTTGACTTTTCGCTTAATAAGCCATAAAGATATCCAACTAATATATTTTCACTAATTGATCCAGTTCCACCGTATTCAGGATCTCCCATAACCCTTAGAGAGGATAAAATTTCAAAACTTCTCTTTTCATCCAACTTCATTTAGTCTTTATGTTAGAGTTGAATTAAAAACTTTCATTGTTATTGAATTTCAAAATTAGCTTATTTCGGGCTGTTTACTTCCATTGACTCTTCCCTTTTTGAAAATCGTTACCATCTCCCCTACAATTAAACCCAGAGAGATAAATATGGCTATGGCAATATATGAAAATATCCAAGGCTGGCTTATGATGAGATACGCAATTTCTCTTACAACAAACAGACTTAAAAACAGAATACTGAGGATGTATGGTCTTTGATATGTAATTTTTCCAGAAACATATTTTATTTCAATTTTATTGGTTATTTGAATTCCCAGTAAGACTCCACAGATTGTAGCAAGAACCAAAATATAATATAGGTAACCACCAAGTGTTGGAGCCCCAATTAATGTTATATAAGCAAGTATTGAATATAAAACTATAATCCCTGCCATCCTTTGAGGGCTAATGCTTCTATTTCTGCCAATTCTCTTTATTCTTAAAACTAAAATCAATACGATAAAAATCAATAAGAAATATGCGCTGTTTAAGCCTTGTGGGTTGTTATTCGTATTTGTTGTTACGGAAGTTAGGATCATCTGAAGGATTTATCCATCATCCCTATTAAACCTATTCAACAGTTGGTGATCTGTCAAATAGACCTTCTTCTGGTATTTCAAGAGAGTTTTGCTTTACTGATCGGATTTCAACAATTTTGTTATATATTTCACTCCTCATTTCAAATTGTAATGGTTCCTTTCTTTCTAGAAATAAGGAACGAATCTTTGTCCCACTAAAGTGGATCTTATGAGAGTCATCGTGTGGGCATATATCATCATTTGAAATTTCTGCACAAACCTTACAGTAATATGCCTCCTTCAGAAAAACTGGCTGAATTCCTATATCCGTAAATGTCATAACATAATCCCTTGCAGCGTAAGGACTATAGAATGTTCCAACTCCCGCGTGATCCCTTCCTATGACAAAATGGGTACATCCCAAATTTTTTCTCATAATCATGTGCATTATTGCCTCCTTTGGTCCTGCATATTGCATTGCATAAATAAGTGGCATAAGAATGGTTCTCTCCCTGGGCAAATACTTTTCGAGATATACGCGATAAGATTGGAATATCTCCTGATCTGAAAAGTCTCCACTCTTCTTTGGTCCCAAGACAGGGTTTATGAATAAGGCGTCTGTAGAGAGTAGAGAATATTTATGAAGGAATTCGTGCCCCCTATGAGGAGGATTTCTTGTCTGAAATGCAGTCACCGTTTTAAAACCTCTCATATTGAACAGTTCTCTAAGTTTATCTGGATCGGGTTGCAAATATGAAAAATGTGTATCATAATTACTGATTCCTTTAATACGGCCAGAAACAAATTTATTTCCCTTTTCAAGTGTACTTCTTACCCCAGGATGATCATGATTTATTGTACCAAATATTCTCTGACAATATTCATATATATCGAGGGAAAACTTTTCTCCTACTCGCATGATTGCAACGATCTTATTATTAAATTCCAGTGCGATGTCATCACCTTCCATAAATCCATATAATTCATGTTCTTTGACAGGAAGAAGAATTGGAATGGACCAGACCAGGCCATTCAACATTCTCCCCTCGCTTGATATTTCCATTGTTTCCTCATAATTATGAAATGAATCGACTGGACTAAGAATTCCGATCTTTAACAAACTTAGAATAATATAGATACGCTCATCTATAACCACTCTTGGTAAAACATCAAATCCTGAATTTTGCAGATCTGGAATTTTGACCCTAGAACCACCATGATATGGGGGTATCATTGAGAGTCACCGAAATTTGATGTGTGAATGCCACATTCTTTGGACCCATTTTCCCACCACCATCTTCCATCCCTTTCTCCTTCTCCAGGAAAAACAGGTCTGGTACAGGGTTGGCAACCTATGCTCCTATATCCCTTGTCATAAAGTCTATTTGAGGGTATTCCTAGGTTTTGAATAACTGCATTTACCTTCTCGTCTGTCCACTCTATTAGTGGATTAATCTTCGTCAATCCGTTTGTGTTTTCATACATCTTGGATCTTTTCCTTTCCTCCGTCTGAGTGGATCTTATTCCTGAGATCCAAGCTTTTTTACCACATAACAACTTTGAAAGTGGATCTACTTTCCTGATTTTACAGCATAATTTTCTCTTTTCAATGCTTTCATAAAATAGTTGAGGGCCGTTTTGTAAAAGCATTGTTTGAAGTGGCACACTCTCAGGCACTAAATAGTTCAGCTTAATTTCATAACGCTTTGATATCTCATCAATAAATTCGTATGTTTCGGGGTTTAATCTTCCGGTATCTATTGTATATGTATCAATATTTATCTTATTTCTGCACAGTGAATCTAAGATTATCATATCTTCATTGCTGAAACTGCACAGAAAGACTATATCATCTCCGAAGGTATCTTTAGATGCCTCGAGGATTTTCCACAATGTTTCATCGCCATAGACTTGATTCATACAAGCTGATTTTAACTTGCCTAAATTTCTTATTGTTAGTTAATTTATGTGTAATATTTGCGTATTTATAGTAAAATTAAATACAGATATAAGTATACGACCCCCTGAAAACATGCAAAATTTCTATGGATCAGATATTTCAGATATTGAAGTAGAGTTAACGGAAGGTATAGGCAAAACAATGGTTATTGATAGATTGTCTAGAGATTTAAGCATTCTAAAGTTACTATCTACATTTGTAACCTACGTTAAGATAGGATGGGGGCTTTCCTTTTTAACCGATACGAACTCCCTAAGTAATAGAATTTCCCAGATTAAATCCTATGGAATCGGTGTCAGTAACGGCGGAACTTTTCTCGAAACTTGCTTTGTAAAGGGAAAGTTAGAAAAAGGGCTAAAATTACTAAAAAGTTCCGGCTTCAATTATATAGAAATAAGTGAAGGCGTCTGCAATATTCCAAAGAAGGAAAGAAAAATAGCTGCAGAATTTGCATCATCTAACGATCTGATTCTTATAATGGAAGTCGGGAAAAAAAGGAAGGCGGAGCAGCTTACCCTAAATGAGACCATTGACAAAATAGGTGAAGCATTGGAATTTAATCCAGAGATGATTATTATAGAAGGAAGAGAGACTGGAAAAGGTGTAGAAATTTATGACGAACTTGGTAATATTAAATGGGAATGGGCTGATTCCATAGTGGAATATACCGGTCATGAAAAGGTAATGATTGAGGCGCCCATGGAAAAACAGCAGGTTGAGCTCATTCTTAGATACGGCAAAAAAATTAATTTAGGGAATATTTCAATGGACTCCATTGCTTCCCTTGCCAGTCAAAGGTTATCATTACGAGGAGATACATTCAGTATGGACAGACACCTGGAACTTTTTGAAGGGAGCCCTGCTACAAAATTTGTCTTGCATATAATCAAGAACTCTGTCAAAATTGACCAGGGTAGCCTGATAAATGCCACTGGACTCAGCAGAAGAACTGTACAAAAAGCTTTGATGGAACTTCTGCACGCTAATTTGATTCAGGAAAACACAGATATCAGAGACCTAAGAAGAAAAATTTATTCATTCGTAAGATAGAAACATAACCCAATGCTTTTACCAAATATTTTCCAGTTGTATCAAGAAAGTAATTTTATTACTAACCAACTCCTGCTTTCTTTCGTTTACATTTTCAAACAAAAAAGATTCATATCATTCTAGATTATACCTGTTTATGATCATAAAAGACTTTCATAGAGTTTTAGATAAAAGATGCCAACTGAAATTTGTAACTGAAGATAATACATCGGGCATACTAACCGGTAAAGATATTATATCTATTGGAAGAATTAAAATGCAAGGAGAAAGGGGAATATTAATTCTAAATATTCCAAAGAAAGGAAACGACTTTTTAAAATCTGAGACCACGCTCAAGGAGCATGATCTTTTTTACTCTTCTTCAGAAGATATAACAAATTCTGCCCTATTTACCTTACACAAGAAGCTTATTTCATCAAACTCCGTTGTAATTGATGCACTAATCAATATAAATGGGGTAACTAACATCTTTTTCAGATTTCACAGCGTTCATTTGAAATTTGTGTCTAGCCTGATTGCTGAGGTATCGGCCAAATTAAAGGATTTTAAAGTTAATTACCTAGGAGAGGCTGAAGGAATACTCGACATGTTCAGGAGAGTGGCGGAGATTACCAACATTGACTATATCGAAGCTACCTCTGAAATTCCACCAGAAGCTGTCGATATAAGGAAGGATCCAATAGTTCAGATCCTTGGAATGGGGTGGAACAGACAAATAAGGTATATCACTGATGGTGAAATTAGCGCCGTTTTCAGGGATAGACATGGTTTATTGAAAGTTGGCGATCCCAGTATCAATGAAATTAGTTCTGCGGAACATATATTTGAAACTAAATTTAGGAATGAAGTTGTTGAATATATTTCATCGAAAGCTGCAGAAATTGGTATTCCGATTCTTGCGCTGCCCCAGAAGTTGGATGGTCGAATGTTTTCAATGGGTTTTATAGTTCCTGAAGTCAGTAGCACAGAATTTTACTCACTGCTATTCAACACTTTTGAAAAATTCCCAAGATGGAAAATGTTCCTGTCTTTTGCAGATAAAGTTGACAAACCAGAATGAAATTTCAATAATAACTTAAACTCTAACTTCAAATAATTTTTTTTTACCCTTTCAGCCTTCTTCAGGAAAATAGTTTATTATGTTTCGTGCTATGTAAATGAATGAAAATAAATTATGAGCTTATTGCAAATGGATCACCGCAAGAAAAAAAGACTGAAATGGAAAAATTCTTCAACGATCTTTTAAAGCTAAAGTTTGAAGGGCAGGTAGAAAGTTTCAAGAAATTACTAATAAACCTTGCAAGAGATACCGACGATAAGAAATATATAGAATTTTGTAAAGTAAGTATGGAAGTTTTTATTTCGCTTAAAAATGTAAATTTGAAAAATATAATGGCAACCAGACTTGAGGCTCAATTTGAACTCCCGGAAGAAGATAGAATGGTTGATAGTGTCAATCTATTGAAGGCCATAGAGGAAATGCCTCAAAAAGAGTACTTGTTAAGTTTAATAGAAAGCATAGAAAAATGAGATTAGACAGAAATTAGATAAGACATTCCCTTTTTTACTTTACTTTTCAGCTTAAATTATCATGGTCTATACTGTTTCTACAATTTGTGAAACTAATAATGAAGTTTTCTTTGATTCATTACAACCAGAAATTAGATAGTAGAATGCTTGCTTGAAATTGTGTTCGTAAGAGATTAATTAATGAATATCCTGACATAATAGGTCTTAAAAATAGACAATAATAATTATATTAGAAAAATTAAAAATAAAAAAATTATTTATTGTGGATTTAAAAAATATTTGGTAGGTTTACACCTGACATTGTGTTGTCTGAGAACATCTGCCCCAGTATCGCTGCTGTAGATTGTGTGTTATACCCAATGGAAAAAATGTCCGGATATGTGTTGTCATGATACAGCGTTGATCCACTGTACCAGAAGTCCTGTAATGCTCCTGTGTCAACTGATGGCGAAGATGTGTAACCCCACTGTGTGCTCCCTGATACAAGGTTTACGTTAAGGAAGTAATCGGTGCCTGATGTCAAAGTGACATCATTGAAGAATACTTTCACCCATCCTGTAGAAGAACCAATTGTTACATCGGTAGTTCCCAGCGTTTGAGATCCTCCACGTGATGTTCCTATTGAGAATGAAACCGTACCGGATCCACCTCCCAGATATAGAACAACATTGTTCACAGTAACCGTATTGGAAACAGTGAATTTCTCAGCTTCTGGCAATGTGTAAAGATAGATATTCGACGAGGTTGCATTTACAATAACATAGGTTCCAACTGGGTAGCTGGTAGTTGATGCCGAGAATGCTATGCTAACTCCTGCTGATGCTCCGTTTACAGTTACTGATCCGCTTGATGGTGAGGATGTATAACCTGAGACTGCACCTATTGTGTAGGAGTATGTTCCGTCAACTGCACTGAATGAGACTGTTGTTGATGTTG
>JAJZJZ010000039.1 GCA_021809755.1 Thermoplasmata archaeon | reverse complement strand
GCCATACATGGATAGCATTTTCAGCGTGTTAAAATTATCCATAAATAACAGTATATCTGATGATAAATATTTCATGTATGAATATTAATTAATTCCAATTTAGGTATGATTAACCCTTGTATACCTGGTTCTGCATTATGGCTAAAGGAAAGTCAAATAGGATTTAGGTAAATTCATTAACGTCTGGATGGTCAGGATATCCAGAACAGTGAATGAAAAAATTGCACAAAATAAAAAAGGTTCCCGCAATGAATACATTGATATTGGATAATAAATTTGGGCAAAAAATAAGGTATTTAATGTATGGAAAAGGTTTTAAATTCCCAACAATGGTTTTTCACTCCTTGAATGATTTGTTTTTTTGGTGAGGTAAGATGAAACATACAAGTGATCAAGTTTTAAAAACAAATAAAAAGTTGAAGATATCTATTATTGTATCACTAATATCCATAGTAATTGTTACATCCCTAAATTTGAAGTATTTATACAATATTGGATATATTGAACCTTCCACCTATCTTATCACCTTTGTTGCATTTTATGTCAGTTTAATTTTGTTAGTAACGCCACTAACTGTTATTTTCATTCATGGGGATAAAATAGTTTATTTGATGGGGTTGCAAATTTTTGGATTTATATGGTTTGACTTTTTCTTTGATTTGACCCTTCTACTGTTCATACCTTGGGTTATAAATTTTTTTGTGATAGGGTACGCTCTAAAAAAATCTGAATTGGCACTTAATAAATTTAATAAACAAAACCATAAGAATCCTCCCACGTTATAATAGATCCTTTACATGTCCATAACCAATTTTTCATAGAAATATTCTTCATCAAAACTTTACAATGTTCATTGCGTACAACATCTTCTTCAAAGTCTCTATGTAAACACCTTGGGAAACAAAGCTAAACAAGCACAAACTTCGTTATGAATCTATAGGGATATTAGATAGATTTATTATATATGTTAAAAAATCGGGGCTAATATAATTAGGAATAAAAACATACAATCCCATAATGGAAAAGAAACTGAGCAAATGGGAAGCGTCTGCCATTGGCCTTGGTAATATCATTGGTGCGGGAATATTCGTCCTTGCCGGCACCACAATTTATGATGCAGGCCCCGGTGCACTTATTGCATTTGCCATTACTGCTGTTCTGGCCTTGACCATTGCATTGAACAGTGCAGAGCTTTCTTCAAAAATCATTACGCACGGCGGTCTCTACTCATTTGCAAAGGAGACGATGGGAGATTCTGCAGGTTTCATGGTTGGCTGGTTGAGAAGTATATCATATTCCATTGCTGCATCGGCGGTAGCATTGGGATTTGGTGCATATCTGCTTTCATTCTTTTCATTACCATATTACTTTGTCTTGATTGCCGCAGCAGGTATGATAGTTTTTGCCACATTTCTGAATTATATAGGAATATCGGCGGTTGCAAGAGTGGAAAAATACCTTGTAATATTAACACTTGCAGGCCTTGTTCTCTTCATCATCGTTTCAATATTCTATGGGAAATGGGAGGTTTCCAGATTCACACCACTAGCGCCCATGGGTTTTGAAAGCATAATAGTCGCCGCTTCGCTTAGTTTCTTTGCCTATTCAGGATTCAACACAATTGCAACACTTACCCCCGAGGTTAAGAATGGGGCAAAAAATGTACCATTCGCCATAATTTTTTCACTTGTAGTCAGCACTGTACTCTATATCCTTGTGGTAACAGGTATGCTGGCTTTGATGCCGTGGCAGGATTATTCAATTTCAGCAGATCCATTAAGCAACGCCCTGCACTTTAGTAATGCACCGGTATTCGTAGGTTATGCAATAGCCGTCGTCGCAATAATTGCCACATTTACTGTAACTGTTTCACTAATAGTTGCAGGATCACGAACTCTGCTTCAGATGAGCGAAGATAAGGTTCTTCCAGAGTGGATTCAGGGTCGTCAAAAAGATTCTCCAAAAAAAGCGGTAATTTTGATTGGAGGCCTGGCGGTTGCTGCCCTTTTCCTTGGAAATGTCCAGATAATAGCCTTAGCTTCAAACTTTGGCGTTATTTTTTCATATGCGCTTACGGGCCTTTTTGTTGTAATATTAAGGCATCGGAAAGTAAAAGGAGAATTTTCCTCACCGCTCTATCCGTATGTGCAAATTGTGTCGGTCATTCTGTCTCTCCTGATCATGTATGCACTAGGGGTCAAAGCAATCTATCTCGGATTCGTCACAATCATTGTGGGAATGATGATATTCTATTTCGAAAAAGAGGCGCGGACAAGGAATAACGGGGAGAGTGATCAACCAGCAAACTTTGAAAATAAAGAGTCCAATATCAATAATGTGCAAAATTAATTATGGGTTAAGCATCCATGGGCATAATGAATTTCTTTGATGAGGTATCCACAAAGATAAACAGCGGAGAGATCAACAGCAAGGATGATCTTCAATCTCTTAAATTACAGCTTTCCAGAAAATATTCTCTAGATCATATTCCGTCTGACAGTGAAATTTTGAATACCGCTACCATAAATAAAGAATATCAAAAGCTCTTAAGAATTAAACCAACTAGAACGGTTTCCGGGGTCGCGGTGGTTGCAGCTATGACCTCCCCGGAAATATGTCCCCATGGGAGATGCATCTTCTGTCCCGGAGGTGTGGAGAACAACTCTCCTCAGGCATATACGGGTTATGAACCATCTGCACTGAGAGGAAGGGCAAACCAGTATGATGCTTATAATATAGTGTTCAACAGGCTCAAACAACTGGAAACTATTGGCCATGATACAAGCAAGGTAGACCTCATTATAATGGGTGGAACTTTCACGGCAAGAACCAGAGAATATCAGGAATCTTATGTGAAAGGGTGTATTGATGCCATGAACGGATTTGTTGCTGAAAATCTGGAAGAGGCAATGAAGTTCAATGAAACTGCTGGAAGAAGGTGCATTGGTCTAACAGTAGAAACAAAACCGGATTGGTTCTTCGAAAAGGAGATTGATCTGGCTCTTGACTATGGAGCAACCAAAGTTGAACTTGGTGCTCAGATTATTAATGATGCCGTGTTGAAAATGAACATGCGCGGACATGGAACTTCAGAAATTGTAAAATCAACACAATTGAGTAGAGATGCTGGCTTTAAGATTGTATATCACCTTATGCCGGGAATGCCCGGTGCATCATATGAAGACGACCTGAAAAGCTTTAGGGAAATGATGTCAAATGAAGATTATATGCCTGATATGCTGAAAATATATCCAACCCTTGTTGTGAAGGGCACAAAACTATATAATATGTGGAAAAGCGGTGAGTATGAACCAATGGATACCAATGATGCGGTAAGGCTTATAACGACTTTCATGAAGGAAATGCCTCCATGGGTAAGGGTCCAGAGGATGCAGAGAGATATTCCGGTGAAGTTCATTGAAGCCGGGGTTAAAAGGAGTGATCTCAGAAATCTCGTGGAAGCTCAGCTCGAAATGAACGGTGAAAAGTCTCTTGAAATAAGGGGGAGAGAAGTGGGAGTCAGGGAAGTAAAATCGGGTGATTTCACATTGCTAAGGAGGGAATATAAAGCATCAGGTTCTAATGAAATTTTCCTGAGCTTTGAGAATTCAGACGATGACATATCAGGTTTCATAAGACTTAGAAAGCCTTCCTCCAGATCTCATAGAGCCGAAATAAAAGGTTCTTCCATAATAAGGGAAATAAAAGTTCTGGGAAACGTTGTTCCGGTGGGTCAGAGAACAGGTGAGGGTTTTCAGCATAGAGGAATCGGTAAAAGTCTTCTTGACGAGGCTGAGAGAATCAGCAGGGAAGAATGGAATATGGAAAGAATTCTTGTCATAAGTGGAATAGGCGTTAGAGAATACTTCAGAAAATTTGGCTACGAAAGAATCGGTCCATATATGGGCAAAAACTTTGATTAATCTTTTGATTCATAAGCACATTTTAGAGCTATTATTAACAAAGAGAAGGTTATTAAGTAGTTACATTATGCATAGGAATGCCTGAAGAGAAAGACTATTATGAGGAAGGCGAAGAAAAATTTGGTATTTTTTCTTCAAGACTTTATATACTTTCATCATTGATCCCCACATTCCGACATTTTTACAGATTCGTAATAGACGATCTTAAGGAATTTGACTTCAAAACTATACTGGATATTGGTTCAGGTAATGGAAAGATATTGACAACGCTGGCAATGGAGAAGAAAGATTTTATTGGTACCGGTCTGGACCCATCCCAATCAATGAGGAATGTCAGTTCAAAGAGAGCATCAAGGAAGAAAGTCGCTGAAAGGATAAAATTTATTGGTGGAAGTTGCAGGGAACTTCCAGAGAATAAGAAATATGATCTAATTTACACATCACTATCATTCCACCACTGGAAGGATCGCATTCAATGCGTTCCCGGAATAATGAACCATCTTAATGATGGTGGTTCTTTCAATATATATGAATTGGTTAACGATGATTCATTCAAGAAGAAGATGGCAGCAAGCCATTTGATGAGAGCTTCACAGTTCAAAGAAATTAGTTCAGATCTTGGACTGAATTTAACGCTGAGAGAGGATGGAGAATTTATAAGGGCAACATTTAGGAAAAAATAAACAATATCAATCTTTCACAATATCTTTACCGCTGGCCTTCCAAGCGCGCATTCCACTTTTCAGGTGGCTGACATTCTTTACGTTGTTTCTGACCAGTTTATTTGCCGCAGCTCTGCTCCTGTGACCGGTTGCGCAAACAAAAATATAGTGTTTATCAGGTTCAAATTCCTTCATATGGTGTTTTAACTCTCCAAGGGGAATATTCTTTATACCTTCAATGTGCCCCGAATTGTATTCCATTCTCGTTCTCACATCTATAATTGAGGTGAATTCTTCTGATTTTCTTCTTTCAATCTCATCAGGCTCCAGCTCTTTAAGTTCTACCGGGTCTCTGAAGAAATCCATTATGGCCATAATATGTAATGTATTAGCGGTATAGATTACCTTCCTTTATTAATCATGTTTATTTAATGCAGATAATTTTAAATTAATAGGATCACAGAACATCCGAGAGCTTATCGGGAAGATATTTTTCTGTGACAAAGTCAAGACCGTATTTTGCCAGAGCCTGTTGTTCAGCCTTCTTTCCCATCTGCAGCATTGTTTCAATTTCCTGCTTCCAGAATTCTGTTGAGAATCTTGGATCCTGCAGTTCAGAATTAAGTGCGGAAACGTCTTTGTCGCTGAGTTTATCCGATGGAAGGTCATAGTTAATTATGTCAGAGGCGGTTATTCCTATGAATTCTGCTGCGGGTACCGCCAACCATTCTGAGATGTGAGCCGTTTTAATTGCTCCATAGGCTATTGATCCAAATATTCTGAATGACCATGGGTCACCGTCGGTAAATACAAACACCGGGAGACCAAGTTCATTATTCAGACGTTTAAGGAGACGCCTCGTGCTCCTTGCCGGCTGACCCTTAAGATGCACAAGAACAGATCGAAAATCCTCGTCAAAACCATTTTCCACAAGTCTGTCAAACATTCCTCCTGTTTCTATGGCAAGAATGAAATCCGCGTCATGCGATATGAGCTTGACCTTTTCTTCCTCAACATTATATGGGATTGTATAACCGGCATCACCAACATCATCCCGGCAGTTTATCCTCTTGAATTCTCCCTTCCTGTTTTTCTCTTCAATGGTTATGTTTCCAATGACGCTTGCTCCATTCTCTTCGGGTCTCAATTTAAAATCCTCCCGCATCAGGGATGTAATCACTTCCAGGTCTTCTGCAAGCATATTTGATTCATCCTGAGTATGGAATTTATAGTCTTTCCAGCCTTCGGATATGTAGTACATTTCCCTTAACGTGGAAGATTTCTGGCTCTTGATCATATCCATGATGAATTCAATCGTGTAGAGGGCCTTGGCCATGAACTGGGCACCATCTGTTGTCTTTGCGCTTCTCGAAACAGATGAACTGCCGTATTTCCAAACATTCATGGCCTGATCAAACACTATGTTATCTTTGGTTCTTGAGGATAACTTCAGCTCCGGCACATCTCCAGAAACAAGTTCATTGTACATCTTTTCCACAAGCTTTATGAGCGTTTCGTCTGTTTTAATATCAACCATTTATTCCACCTCATTGTTTCGCAGGTCCCAATCACCGGGAAGAGGCTCTGCGCCCTGAATCTTTGAAGCGTCTATCCCCGTGAAATAATAATCCGTCCCCGGATATTGTCCAGGCCACTGAACGAATGTTTGAAAAACTCTCTCTTCCGCAGGCTTCAGATCTTCTATTTCATAATCCGTGCTCTTATCATCCATGCCTCCGAAGACAGCCTTTAATGTAAATTTATGCGATGATCTGGTGAAATTAAATATTTCAGTGCGTACATTGTATCCGGGCTCTGTCTTAATAGCCTCTTCATGGATGAAAACAACATTTGCAATCTTGGATACCACCGGATTAATGTCGGGGACCTCCTTTCCCAATATTGATGAGCATTTGCTCGCGATCTCAGGGATTAATCTCCGGAACAGATTGAATTTCTCGGCAACCTTTTTCATTTTATCTTTGCGGTTGCCAAAGGTTTTTAGCATTCTCATTTCCTGTTTTATGGCAGCTTTGATTTCATCAGTTATTATTTCCACAGAAGATATTGCTTCCTTTGATTCCGAAGTATATGGTAATCTTGGTCCGTATACATGTACCAGAATGATTGCGGGACCATAGGGCTGACCCTTACCCTGTTTTTGATCGAGACCATAGGTTCGCCAATCCAGGTCAAAGACAGATTGTGTGATTGCGCATGATCCGGGCTGATAGAGCAGCGGAACCTTGTTCGCAAATCTTATTATCCTGACGGGCTGCTCCGCAGGAAGGTCCCCACCGTAGACCATGCCTACTTCTACAGAAAATGGATTTCCATTATAAACGCTGGCTTTCCTGGTGATAGGTCTTCCATAGAATTCCGGCCTTTCTTCACCGTAAATGCTCATCATTCCTCTCCTGATGAATTCCTCACCAATGGGGGAAAGGCTTTCCTGTGAGGGTGGCATTAGTTTTGCCCGTTGTATTGATTCCCTGAGAGCCGATATATCCTTATTATTCAACGACGATGGAACAGCATCCGGGCGAAGGTTTGCTCCTGTAATGATCTCACCTGCAGTATTATCACTGACTCTGCTGAAATCATCGGAAAGGAATCTTATGAGGGTTTTTGCAGATGTGGCCTTTGCCATTGTTATTAGTTCTCCAATTTCAATCCCGTAAGGGTGAGGTTTTACTGCCTTTGAGATGTATGGAGCTTTCTCTATATTCCTGTTGAAATGGATCCTGTTTCCTTCCGGATCAATGAATGTAATGCTGGCATGGGGGTTTACCACGGCGCTTTCCTTGAGATATTCAACTATTGACTGCCTTCCGGTTACATATCTCCCCTTTGCTGTAATGGATACACTTGTCCCGTGAGGCCGATCCCAAATAAACGGCTCCTGAGTCTTGATGTCAGCCTTATTTTCCTTGACATTTATTCCAAGGATAAAGCGAAATGCAACATCATCCTCATTTCTCTTTGTTTCAACATGGGCCTTCTCTCCTGTTGTAAGTTGTCCATAGAGAATTGCAGCAGTGATTCCAAGTCCCTGCTGACCTCTTGATTGCCTAATCACATGGAATCTTGATCCGTACAGGAGTTGACCAAAGACCCTTGGTACCTGTGTCCTCTCAATACCTGGACCATTATCCGTAACAGTTACATTGAATATGTCATCTGAGACTTTTGAGACAGAAACAACAATCTCCGGTAAAATTGCATATTCATCACATGCATCAAGAGAATTGTCAAAGGCCTCTTTGACAATCATGAAAAGAGATTTTTGTGGGGAATCAAATCCAAGTATGTGCCTGTTTTTCTCGAAGAATTCCGATAGGGAAACTTCACGATATTGTGTCTGTTCCTTAGCTTTGACCATCTTAACACTTAAATGTAAATAGTAAATGAATTTTTATTCTGCCGAATAATTCTGTTATTATTCATATAATAGAGAAAATTGAAAGCATTTGAATTAAGGCCATCTCAATGAATACAGTTTATCTCATGAACAAGTCCGAAGATATCTTATTGCTCAATTTGTTAAATTCATCGCTTCTGAATATTCCATATTCTGTGATGTACCCTGTTACATATTTTGCTGGAGTGACATCGAATGCTGGGTTTTTGGCCCTGCTCGTTGTTGGGCTGTGCCTCACACCATTAATTACAAGAACCTCATCTTCTCCCCTCTCCTCAATGGGGATTTCGGAACCTGACTTTATTTTGAAATCAAATGTACTTGCGGGAGCAGCAACATAGAAGGGAATACTGTTTTCCTTTGCTAAAACCGCCTTCTCGTAAGTTCCAATCTTGTTTGCAAAATCTCCATTGGCACCTATCCTGTCTGCACCTACAATAACCAGATCAACCTCTCCTCTATTCATATAAAACCCGGCTGCATTATCAGCAATGATCGCATGATCAATACCTTCCTGACCCAATTCCCAAGCAGTAAGTCTGGCTCCCTGAAGTCTTGGTCGGGTTTCATCCACGTACACAAAAATATTCTTCCCAGATTCCTTTGCAACCCGCATTGGTGCTAACGCAGTTCCCCAATCCAGTACTGCTAGTGCTCCTGCATTACAATGAGTGAGTAGACGGCTGCCCTCCTTAATGATGGCATTTCCATATTCTCCAATTTTTTTGCATCGTCCTGATATTTCGTTTGCATAACGCTCTGCAGCATTCAATTCAAAATTTTCCCTTTTCATAAAGTTGATGGCCTTGAAAAGATCAAAGGCTGTAGGTCTTGTCGAAGCTATCAGTTTCTCAATTTCCTCCATGTTTTCTCCCTGAATCTTTGACATTGCCAATCCATATGCTGCCGTTACACCTATGGCAGGTGCACCCCTTACAACCATATCTTTGATCGAATAGGCTATATCATTGGCATTCTTTGCATCATAAATCTCCATGGAAACCGGGAGCTTTCTCTGGTCAATCATTCTCACAATACCGTTTTCATACCAGACTGCTCTCAACTTTCTCTCCTGTCCATCTACAACCATTTTCATGTGATCTGTACTCTATTTTTTCAAAGTATTTTAACGATTTCAATGTTTGTTCTGTGTGTTTTGAAGTTAGTCTATATTCTTCGTACTTCTTTGAAAGCTTTGGTAAGTCAAAGCAATCAAAAATTGCTTCACTTCAATTATTTGTCAATGGTTTGTAACGTTTCTAAAACAGTAAACATGCTTAACATATAAGGTAATAAACCTTATTTTATTGATTGCGATTTTCAGAAGTGTATAATAGAAATGTAAAGCATACAAACGCATTGAATATAGGAACCGTATTGGCGTTTATAACCACAAGTTTCCTTTATTTGCTAACTGGAATAGTTATTCTGATGGGCGATATACTATTCAACATGGGAATCAGGAGGGATACCATATTCATAATGTGGCTTTTTGGTTTTGTTTCGATGATAGTTTTTGGATTATCATATATGTTTGTTTCAGGTTTCACTCGCAACAAAGCGTTCATGAATAAAACTATGAAATATGAATACTTACTTTTGAATATTGGAGTTATTACTTTCTTCGGTGGTTTCGCCGACATTGTTGGAAGCAGCCTCAGTATAGAATTCGCAGGAACTGGATTAATACTCTTAGTGATCGCAATAATTCTCCGCATTCTTAATCTTGCATACAGCGCATTATCCGGCAATCAGAATACCGTGAGGGCAAGAAACTTTTCAGATGAACAATAGATGACCAATTGGCAAAATTATTATTGATATGTAAATCATTAGTTTCATGGTAAGGGGTATATAAGTAGGAGTATGTAACTGAGGAAATATCCATCACAAGAAATGAAAGAATGTTTATATCAAGTTATTATATACCGATTGCCATCAAAAGCCGGGGCCCGTAGCTTAGCTAGGTAGAGCATCTGGCTTTTAACCAGAGGGTCAGGGGTTCGAATCCCCTCGGGCCCGTAAGGAGTTGAAAAAAATGAGTAAATTTAATGTGCTTCATCATGAATTGGTACCAGAACACCACGTTGTCGAAATCAAGGAAGAGGAAAAGGTTCTTAATGCATTGGGAATTACCAAGGACTCATTGCCAAAAATAAGTAAGAATGATGCGGCATTGAAAACACTGGAAGAAATGCATGGAAAAATTGAGGCGGGGAGAATAATAAAGATCGTAAGGAAGAGCTCTACTCTAGGTTTCACAGAATATTACAGGGTAGTGAGTAATGAGGTTTTTAAATGAAGGAGCTTGTTGAAGTATTTTTTAAAACAGAAAGTGTAGTAAACCACCAGATAGAATCAATGAACCATTTTGTTGCCACAAGGGATAACACCGACAATCTAATGCAGATGATTGTGGATGATACGAAGGTATCCGATGATGATGAACCTGGCGTTATCGTTCTAGACCCGTCAAAGACGGGAGGCAAGGATATAAGGATATATTTCGGTAGACCCAGAGATAAGGGAGTTCCCTTTGGTGCACCTACCATATGGGTCGAATCTCCTGAAATAAAGGAAGCATCAGGTGCGTCCAATCAGATCACTCCCCATGAAGCGAGAATGAGGGATCTGAACTATACCGCACCAATTATGATTAAACTCAGGGTTGTTGAGGATGGGAGAGAAAAAGACCCGGAAACCATAAAAATTGGGGATATGCCGGTAATGGTCAGATCTAAGGTCTGCACTCTCTCAGGTAATAAATTAGACAGTTACATTGAAAAAAATAATGGACCAATAAATGCAACAAGGAAAGAAAAATTACAGTATATAGGAGAAGATCCTGATGATTCAGGAGGTTATTTCATAATAAGCGGCAGTGAAAGAGTCATTGTCTCCCTTGAAGATCTTGCACCCAATAAAATTCTGGTAGAATTTGAGGAAAAATACGATACAAGGGTAGAAGTCGCTAAGGTATTCTCTCAGACGGGAGGTTACAGGGCACTTACATCGCTGGAAAAATCGTCTGAAGGTATAATCAACGTTTCAATTCCAAGCGTTGCGGGAACGGTTCCATTAGTTATTCTAATGAAAGCGTTGGGAATGGAAAAGGACAATGAAATTCATGAATCCATATTCTCAAGAAACGAGATGGACCCGATCATTTATGCAAATCTGGAAGACAGCCGAAACCCAAAGATATTCCCACCTAATGGAGTTATAACCGGCGCCGATGCAATTGCATATCTTGAAAAGAGATTTGCAGCAGGCCAGGCAAAGGAATTCAGAGAGAAAAAAGTTTCACAGATGCTTGATAAATCACTTTTACCACATCTGGGAGACAAACCCGAGGATCGTTTCAAGAAGGCACTTTATCTGGGAAGAATGTCCAGATCTTTGCTGGAACTTAATCTTGGAATAAGGAAAGAGGATGATAAAGACCATCTTGCAAACAAGAGGATCAAACTAGCCGGCGATCTTCTAGATGAACTGTTTAGAAACGCATTCCAGGCGGTGATTAAGGATCTTAAATATCAGCTTGAAAGAACTTTTAACAGAAAGAAGGGAATAAAGCTGAAACCTGCAGTAAGGCAGGATCTACTCACACAGAAGTTGCAGCATTCAATGTCAACAGGAAACTGGATTGGGGGAAGAACGGGAGTTTCCCAATTGCTTGACAGGGTATCCAATGTCAGCACATTAAGTCACCTGAGGAGAATAATTTCGCCGCTGACAAGATCACAACCTCACTTTGAGGCAAGAGATCTTCACCCAACTCAATGGGGACGAATATGCCCGAATGAGACACCTGAAGGTCAAAATTGTGGTCTCGTTAAAAATGCAGCACTGCTTATCAACGTTTCAGAGGGAATAGATTCAACCAAAATCCTAGAATTTCTCAGAGGAATGGGTTTAAAGGAACTTACAAAAGAGGACCCAAATAGTGGAAGAGTTTATCTAAACGGAGATTTCGTAGGGTATCACGATGACCCAGCAGAACTGACAAAAAATGTCAGGGGAAGCAGAAGATCAGGACAGATATCCGATGAGGTTAATATTAGATATGACGAAGCCACAAGGGAAGTCATAATTAACTGTGACAGGGGAAGAATAAGAAGACCACTTCTCATCGCTGAGAATGGCAATGTAAAGATAACAAGGGTTCAGCTTGAAAAACTCAGACTGGGCGAAATTACAATTAAAGATCTCGTAAAACAGGGAGCAATGGAATGGATTGACTCAGAAGAGGAAGAAAATCTTTTCATTGCAATATATGCCTATGATTTGCCAAAGGAATGCCCAAGGTGCCACAGTCAGTTATATAGAGGCGTGGTGGACTGGACAAATCCAGGTGAGAAAGATATAGAATTGTTATGTGAAAGATGCGGAGGTAGATTCCCATCGGAACTTCTTCTCACAAAAGATCACACACATCTTGAGATAGATCCAGCTTTGATTTTGGGCGTTGTTGCCTCAATGATTCCATATCCGGAGCACAACTCTTCTCCAAGGGTTACAATGGCTGCGGCAATGACAAAGCAATCCATTGGATTATCATCCACAAACTTTAGAATCAGGACAGATACAAGGGGTCACTACATGGACTATCCACAGAAACCTCTTGTTAAAACACAGGTTATGGATTACATTAAATATGACAAGAAGCCGGCCGGTCAAAATTTTGTGGTTGCCATTCTGTCTTATCAGGGTTATAATATTCAGGACGCCATAGTCTTCAATAAAGCAGCGGTAGAAAGGGGACTCGGAAGGAGCAGTTTCTTCAGAACCTATACTGCAGAAGAAAGAAGGTATCCAGGAGGTCAGGAGGATAGATTTGAAATTCCAACACACGAAGTTCTTGGGGCAAGAGCAGAAGAATACTATAAAAATCTTGACGAGAATGGAGTTATATTCCCTGAATCATATGTCGAGGGTTCGGATGTTCTTGTAGGGAAAACTTCCCCCCCAAGATTCCTTGAAGAGGGTGGAGAAAAACTTGGACCTCAGAGAAGAAGGGAATCATCAATAACAATGCGTCCAAATGAAAAGGGATATGTGGACAATGTCATCCTGACCGTTTCTGAAAGTAACAGCAGAATTGTAAAGATCAGGGTAAGAAGTCCAAGGATTCCTGAACTGGGAGACAAATTCGCTTCAAGACATGGTCAGAAGGGTGTCATTGGATCAGTGGTAGCGCAGGAAGATATGC
>JAJZJZ010000038.1 GCA_021809755.1 Thermoplasmata archaeon | reverse complement strand
CTCTTTAAGACACTGTAAATATTCAGCAACGATAGACCTGATCTGAGAAGCTCTAATCTCCAGAATATTTGTTTCAGTCAAATCAATCCCTTCTTTGTTATATCTTACAATTATAACGGGGTCTAAAAGTTATCGTGCGTAATGTCCTAAAAATTGTGTAAGATTAATGATACCTCCCCTGGGACATTTCCCGATCGCGTACTGGCATTTATAGAATCTCCTCGGGGATCTAAGAGACTGCTTCTCGTTTATCTCAGTGTCGTTGATGATCTTCATGGCGTTGTTCTCCGACAACAGGGAATCGATTATCTTTACCCTTCTTCGTATCTCCTTGTTCATCCTCTCGATTATGTTCATAGAATGTTTCGATCTGCGTGTTTATTCAGTATATTCGTAGTATTTCAGTAAATGTGATAATTCCTTCTCTATGCTCATATTATCTGAACGTAACTGAACCCAGTACAAATATGCCTTCATAATATCCGTCTGCATTCAGCAGAACCTTAACATGCTTGTTTATCCACGAATTCAGATCCTTTTCTTTTTTTCACATCATATCACCTGTTTATCCCTGTATTGGACCAGATTTTTCAGAGAATTAGGATTCATTTTCCTTTTTTTGGCTTCGTCTTTCTGGATCAGGTGGCTTTCTATCCACTTTACATCATCATTATATTCCACTAAAAATATAGGAATTACTGATCCCCGGCCTGTGGTTCTGCAGAACTCTTCGACAATTCCTTTATCGGTATATAGTTTGCCGGAAGATTTCATTTCTTCTATTTTGGTTTCACACCATTCGTTCTTTTGTTCTTCTGAATCCAAAGGTTCCTTTTCACAGAGCCATTCAAAATAATAATCCAGCCGCCCATAGAACTGCCTGATTTGATATAGATAATCTGTCTTCCAATCAGGATTAAGTGCCTCTACAGACCATTTAGTGAGATCGTTCCTGTCAATGATATTATCAATATAATTCAGATCGATGACCATATAGAAAAGCGACCTTATGCCGCTAATGTCATCATCCAAGAAGATATCATACTCATTATTATATCGATCGCTTTCTTCCTCTGTTTCAGGTATCATTGTTCTTACTTTTATGCCGAGAGGATGAAGGATCCATTTTGCCTCGCCATATCTCATAGGAATAACATCACGTGAGAAATATATATATCTTTTGAAGATTTTCGAATTATGGCCGAATATGTGATCGGTAATCTCTAATAATTCGCCGAATAAACCGATAAAAGCATGGAGTCATGACATTTCAAAAATATGGATATCTTTCCGCCTAAATATACATAATATGAGAGCGACCATGTAAGGAAACAAAGTTTTGTCTTCCAAACTATGAATAGATAATTTCTTACGCATTTTATTGGCTTTGCATATCGATGGATTTTAATTTTGAAAAATGGTTTACATAGATTTAATTCTAAAGTATGAGAAATTTCTTTTCTGTGATCCCTAAAATCTGTAGTGAAATACTAGAATTTTTTCACACACAACCTGCAATAACCGTTCACTGGCCCAGGAAACACTCAATACTATTCGCGATACCTTAGATTTCATTGTACATGCTTCCCATGGAGTGATAGAAATTTTCCTTAGAGACTAATTAGTAGGCACAGCGTGGTTCATAGACTCATCAGGGAATGACCAAGTGAAATACTATTCTAACTCTCTAAAATAATTTGCAGAAAGTCTTATATTCTGCACAGCCAACCAGTAATACTTCCCTAAGTCAGTGTTACCACACAAATCTTCATACTCTCTCCGGCAAATTATTCTATCCTGTGTAGTTAAATTTAGGCGATTAAGCTTAAGGGGATATAGAGTTGTTTAAATTAATTAACATTGATCAAACTCTTAGATAAGAAATCAACCTACCGCTTCTTTTCTGGTGTAAATAATAATAGAAAAAGAATGCAGATGAAAGTAAAATCTCTGTCGGGATAGCTAGCGAAAAGATTCTATGATAATGATAAACCCAAAGCATAAAATCTAAGGTGGAAGCAAGTAAAATGTTTGCAACTGAACCACCTATTAAAATAAGAAGATTTAGTTCTTGCTCGTTTCCTTCTATCTCGTAATCAGAAAATAATTTGATCCTTTCTCTCAATTTATCATAGTGACTTTTTATTAGAAATGTTTCCATAGCTATTTCAAGTGCGTTTCTCAGTTCCAATTTTTGAACTATATCTGCATCGTAAAAATTTTTAAAATCGAATGAAGCTTTTTTTAGAAGATCAAACATGATTTTCGCTTTCTCGCCATTTTTAATATGCTCTTCCACTTTAGAGTTATAAGTTATAAATGTTTGAGCCATCGTGCATAATATATCGCCTAATAATATACCCCACGCCGTGTCCCACCTTAAATTATCTTTGCTCAATTCCTTGTCAGTTATTGCTGCTGAACAATAATCAAGGTATGATGGGTATACCCTAATATTTTGAAAATACATAGCGCCCTCTATATCGCGCCTAATTAGATCATTGACTCTTCGTTTAAAAAATTCTTTTCCCCATGTCTCTTTAGAAGACCTCTGAAAAACATTGCACAGAAAAGAGTACCAATTGTTCAGGGCTGGCGTTTCAGATGTAAAGTCATCCTCGAAAAAAACTTTCGTATCAGCTTCTAATTCGTCTTGAGTGTGGCCATTAAAGGATACTGAAAGAGATTCGAATGACAAGAAGGATATCAAATCAGTAACGGCATTCACAAATCTGCATGGTTCGGCGTATTTTTCTTTGTTACGATTTTTCTTGGAATTAATAAACTTACATTCCTCTTTATTTTTTTTGTCTTCTTTTACTTTGTATATTTTTTTCCTGAAATCACCTAGAAAAGATACCCAGATATAAAAGAGCAAAAAAGTCCTAAAACTTATCATATTATAAACCGGCTTATTGTCTTTATCATGATAAAAGTTCCATAGACCAATTAAGTTTTTATCTTTAATTGTTTCTTTGATTAGTTTTACAGTGTCATTGACCGATGAATTTTTAAACGATTGCGAGAGATTAACATATACATCTTTTAATGCAATATTCAAAAAGACTACTTCATCTTGTCTATCATTGGCTGATTCTATTATAAAGCTAAAAGAAGCCGCATTTTTGAGTTTTCCTTTATTATATATATTATAGTCCTTTTTCTTTTTATTATATGTATAAAAATCATCAACATTAAGGTGTAATACAGATAAGATTTTAACTTTATAATTCTTAAATGTATTATCATGTGGTATCTCTAATGGAAAGCTATTGATACTTTCAATTCCGATGTTAATAAAACCATTTCTTCCTTTTTCTGTTAAAACGTTATGTTTACGTGAGGCTATTCTTGTTAAATAATCTTTAAGATCAGTATCAGATTGACTTTTAATGAAAGTATAAATATCTTTGCCATTTTCTTTTTTACATACATTAGTGTTTTTTTTATACACCACTTCGTTCGAAAAGAGGTCTTCTTCAATATATTCTAGTGTTCCTTTATTTTTGGTTTCCATATCTAAACCATAAAGTTCGAAACCAATACAAAAACTTCTAATAACTTTTTTGATATCCACACATAAGTATAGACCAATATATATTTATATTCTTGTTTTTCCTATACTGTTACGGATGTTCATCATTTCCGCCCATCATATGATCACCTCCATTCTAAGTATTTCTTATTGTACAGTTTTTCCATTTAAGTTCCCTAATCCTGTAACAAAATAATAGTTAACGTTGATATATATTACTATCTCTTCTTTAAATACTGTAATACATTTATCCTCTTGCATGTAATGAGAATATGAGTATTTCTAAATTTTATCCTTAGGAGAAGAGTGTGTGACTATGTTTTGAGGGTATTCTGAATTTGGTTTTCAGTGCTATTCTGTATTAACATCTTATAATCCCGCGGGATTAGAATTTATAAAGCTATCCTCACAGAAGTGGTGAACGAAATATGTGATTCATCACATCATAAATGACAATGAAATGTCGACATTGTGGCTGATATGACCTAAATGGGACAATAAAGAATTGGGAATTTGGTATTTGTGATATAAATCGTAGCAGATGTCCCTCCTACAATAAATTATTTAATCTATATGATAGGCTTCGAGGAGGGCATTTTACCATCCCAGAATTTACAAAAAGAAAGAATTAGAAAGATAATAGAACTTTTTCACAAAACTAAACTCGTTCTTGTGTTAAATTTCTAATATGAACTTAATAACATATAATTAATAAAGTTAGGGGATATTCTCTTTGAAAGCTTGATAAGAATCTACAACACTGTAATAAAGGCCTTCTATCAAGGAAAAATGTTTGCTTGCACAAATTATTTTACCTTGCTGATCCATAGGCACAGAATCTAAGGTTCCACTAATGTCTACGTAGCCAAACTTTGTTTCACATACCAAGTAAATTTGTTCCTCAGTTTTTCCAGATACTCTCTTGCGGCGATAGACAATTGCCCAGTCAGGTCTATATCTACCAAGTGGGGTTTTTATGTAATAGGAATCTGGCAGTTTGCTAAATACTTCAACCTGTTCATCAGCAGATGCTTTCTCAGCGAATTTTATTTCAGATTGAGTATCACAGAGTACTTTATCGTATACAGAATTTCCTGCCTCTACAACGTTCGGTCTATACGAAGGCACTTCTTTTTTGAATAATGTATTACTGTATTTTTTATCGGTTTTAAAATAATTGGAATTTCTAACTTCCATCATAATTCTAAGGTCTTTTATTAGATAGGAGACCTTTGAAATAAAATCTTCTGGATTTTTGAAGACTTCGGACGTTTTTTCAGAAGCAATGAGAATACGAGATATAGTCCTTTTTGTGAGTCCAGTTGACGTGGAAAGCCTAGAAACTATGTCAGGTATGTAATACTTAAGCTTCAACTGTCTTACCGGCTCACTTTCCTTCTCCTGGGTAACTATACCTTTCTCGGTAATTTCGATTTCAGCTCTTCTTACATCAATCAACGGCTTTTTCACAATCAAATTTTCTTGAATAGCAAGCCGACTTTTTTCTATTAGCTCGTCTGTGTCAATATTTGAGAAGAAATCTGTTTGAATACTCAACTTCTCCCATATCTTACTAAACTTCTCTTTAAACACAATCTCTCTCAGGTTTGAAATCACCCGTTCTCCGCGGTTCCTGATCGGTGGTAATTTTACTATTCCATCTTTAATATAATCATTCTGAAGGGCACGAGCAAAGTCTTCATAGCTTTCATTAGCTATAACTGTTAATACATTTAATGATGAATCTTCAAACCTCTCTCCTTCTTGATTGACCGGAATTCTTAGTCCTCTACCAATAGTTTGTCTCTTTGTCACCTCTGAGTTAGTTATTCTTAAGGTGCATACGTTGAAAACGTTGGGATTATCCCATCCTTCACCCAATGCGGAATGAGTGAAAATGAATGAAGTTGGAGATTCAAACGATAAAAGTTTTTCCTTATCTTTCAGTATTTCGTCTATCTTGTCTTTATCTTGTGAGATACTTTTAAAGGTCTTTCTAGCAGAAAAGTATGCGCCCCTAACATCTTCAGGTTCAACATTTTCCCATCCACTGTATCCTTTTTTCAGTCTATTGAACGTTTCGTCAAAAAATCTCCTAACGAACAAATATTTCTCTGGGTCAATCCTTGAAAGTTCTTCATCAACACCTGATTTACTTGGATCCAATTCTTGGTAATCAGTTACCTCGTCTACAAAAAATAAAGACAGTACTTTTACACCAAATTCTCTGAGCTTTTCTTGGGTATCTAAATGTGTTTTTATAGTGCTGGATATTTGCTCCTTGGCAACCTCTATATATGTATCGCCAATGGAATCGTTCGGCTTTATCTTTTCACCATCACTCAGTTCCAAGAATTGGTTTCCCTCCACGACGCTTATATTTGAAACGATTAAATCGTTGTAAGATGGATTTCTCGTCTTTTCAGCTAAGGAATCTCCTTTGGATAATGTAAAAGTCTTATCTGTATACCCACCTCCAATTTTGGCCTTAAGAATCACCTTAGCTCTGATCTTGTCTTTGGTGTTCACGCCAATAAGCTTAACAAGAGGGAGGCTCGATTCATGCCTAACAGATGTCCCAATTACGTCAACTTTCTTAACTAACCCTAAATCGTGGGCTTCTGATGGTCCCAAAGAATAAACAAAATGAGTGTTTTCAATGTCTCTATGAGTGGCCGAATATCTTAAAACGAAAAGTGGGTTCATCTCGCTTATAGCACTTCCTGAAAGCTCCGAAGACATCTTATGTGGTTCATCTAAAATTACCACAGGTCGCGTAGATGAAAGCATATCCATTCCACTTTCTGCATTAAGTATGTCATCCCTTCCTTTCGCGTAAAGTGTATTAATTTCCTTTTTGTTGAAGGATTGAATTGTAATAATCATTATCTCCAAAACTCCTGATCTACAAAATGAAATCAAGCTATTCATCTTGTCAGACGAAAAAATTGAAAAATTATAAGGTATACGATCATAAAGTCTTTGGAAATGAGGTCTGGTTAACCTAAGAGTTTCTGAAACACCTTCTCTTATGGCAACCGAAGGAACGACAATAACGAACTTCCTCAGACCATAAAGCTTATTTAGTTCTAGTATTGTCCTTAAATATATATAAGTTTTTCCTGTTCCTGTCTCCATTTCTATATTGAAATTAGGACGGTCGTATAAGCTAGGTCCCTTAAGATTAGATACTTTACTTACATCAAGGCCGTTTCTTCTTTGTACTTTTTCAAGATTCTCGTTTAAGGTTTCTTTGGAAGTTAGCACTCCATTGCTATTAAACGAAGAGAAATCTTCATCTTCTGCTTTCCCAATCACACCTTGCAGCAAATCGGTCACTGATCGAATTGCTTCCATTTGATAATCTAGGTTAGATATGAACTTCAGCTTTACAACCATAATTACCCCTTTAAATAGTCTCTACCATCATCATTCTCTCAAGGTTCACTTTTAAAGTATCTGTAAGGGAAGCATCGAGAAGAATTAACTTGTCATCTATTGATAGTCCAAGTTTTTTGACCGCTTCAATATCCAATGAATTATCTAAACATACCCAGACAGATTGCTTTTCATCGTATAACTTATAGAAAACTTGCCCGGATTCCTCAAGTTTGTCAATTTTTGAGCTAAGCTTAAATCCTTCACGAAGCATGAGTTCATACAAGATAGATTCTTTATCAGAATTGCTAGCCCCTGTCATACCTTGTTCTATGTATTTATCCAAGGTTTCTGAATCAGTAACTTCATCGGGATCCCAAACAAACATATTTGATGGGGCAAGCTTGAATACCTTGAAACCAAAATCCGGGTTATAGTCCTCATCAGTATCCTCTAAATCAATATCTTTCTCTATTCTTTTAGCGGCTCTCCGAATCCTTTCCATGCTGACTTCTGATATTGTCTTATATCCGAGCATTTTAGCATCACTGTCCTCATCGATAGGTGCTGGTAGCTGTACTAGGATAAATGATCTTTTCATTCCATCTAGCGTATTTTGTTGGAAAACGGCATGAGCTGTTGTTCCTGACCCAGCGAAAAAATCCAAAACTATCCCATTATCAAACTCATTGACTGTCTCTATCAACTTTTGAATCAAATAAACTGGCTTTGGGTATCCAAAGACCTTTTTTCCTTCGAAGAGTTTCTTTAATTCCTCAGTTGCATTTTCATAATTTACTTCTTTTTCATAGAAAATAGATTTGACCTTACTAATCTTGTCCTCTTCATAGTAATCTTTCTCGAAGACCTCGTATTCCAAAGACCCATTTCTTCTTCTGACTTGTCTAACAACCAGCTTGTCAAGGTTTTTCTCAACTGTTTCCCTTGACCATCTCCACCGGCCATCGTCTCCGTTTGATAGCTTTGGAATTATGGTTTCAAATTCCTCCCCCTTATTTGTTGTTGTTATTTCTTCAGTGGACGGGTTGAAATAAATTGGGTAATATTCATTGACTGCATCTTCTCTTCTAGCATCAGCGCCTCGTTTTCTTAAACCTATCTCATTATAGAGTCTACCATATTTGTCTGCTTTTTTATATTGAGTTTTTTGCTTGTAGAATCCCAGAGGCTGTATTAGACTCTTATCTTTGGCGTAACACAAAACATATTCATGTTCTGATGCGGTATTTTTCTTTGCTTGATTACCACGAGGATTGGAGCGAACTATAAAGGTATCTATGAAGTTTTCTTCTCCGAATATCTCATTCATTATATTTCTCAAGTTTGCTAATTCAAAATCATCTATGCTTATGAAGATAATACCGCCCTCATCACACAACAAATTTCGAGCTAGATACAACCTCGGGTACATTTTTGTTAGCCACCTAGAATGGTATCTTCCACTTTTTTCAATATCTGTTGTAAGTTTTTTACCGTCATCAGAAATTTGGCCTGTATATTTCAAGTAAGTCTTTAAGGGGTCCCTTAAATCATCATCATAATCAACATCTGCATTTATATTGTACGGAGGATCTATGTAAATAATGCCAACTTGGTTGTTATAGGATTTCTGAAGTATTCTCAATACCTCCAAACTGTCTCCTTCAATAAAGATATTGTTTGTGTTTTCAAAATTCAAAGATTCGCTTCTGTATGGTTTCAAAGTTGCTTTTGATTTCTTGTATCTTAATTTTAAAGCAGTAGTTTTCCCAGCCCATTCGAAAGAATATCTTTCGGAGTTTGAATCAACGATATCTCCGAGTGCTTCTTTCAAATTACTTAATATAAGCTTGTTTTCTACGAAAGATTCAGGAAAAAGCTTCCTCAAAGAATTAATCCTTTCTTTCTCTAAATCTGTAGTTTCCTTTGGTATTTCACCCTCTTTTTCCTTCATTCACTAAAGAAAACGAACCGTGGTATAAATAATAATCGAAAAGCTATTTGGTCACATCTCCAATTAAAATCCCTTAATTACACAAATAAGACCTATATCAAAGTGTCTCTAAATACATTTACTTTAAAGCTTTGATAACATTAATTAGCTTAATACTTTGCATCATTGCTGTAAGTTATAGTAGTTCTCATACATTTTTATAACACACTCTATATTCTAAGAAAGCCTTTAACACTTGAATACTATAAGATATAGTGTGATAATTATTAAAAGACGCCTTCTACGATCATCCTGAGAGCTTTCCGACGAATCGAGAATTTAAATAACAAGTCTCTAATTGTGGTTTCATTATCTACTGTTACTCAAGGATAAATGGGTTCTCTCTATTCCATCACCAAATCCATATGTTGAATTAAAAACAGAAATCCATCGATTCATTTCCATCAGTTGTAATTCCATCAGATGTAAGATATCCATCAATTAATCCATCAGATCCGTGTTTCCGATTATGCCATCGATTAGATCCTTTAATTTGTATAACTGTTTCGATCCATCGGTATGTCTTACTTATCAATCATGGCAACTCATTCTTCTGGATTGGTTTGTATGCCTTTATTTAAACACAGAATAGCCTTAGATTGCATTCCATCGTTCTTTCTGGTTAATTATTCATTCATCATACATAGCAGGGGTAAATCCAACAATCTCTTTTTTTATTTCTTTTATTTCTTTTATTTTTTCTAAAAAAGTAAAATACCCCTGCTACCCCTGCTTACCCTGTAGGGATAAAGGGTTATGAAAATCTGTTTAAGAAACCGTGTTTTTCGTATCCGTAAACCATTTTTTGATATAAACATCAACATAATAGGAGCCACCATGCAGATTGTCCCTTTGATCTCTTTTTCCCTGTTTCACCATGTACTCTCGCATTTTTTTATAAAATAATGTATCTGGCAATTCAGGCACACTGTGTTGCTTGCAGAACAGAATATAATTTTCAAAAAGGTCACGTTTGTATGCCCTCAGGGTATTTCTATCTGGATCTGCAATATCGTTTAATTCTTCATTAAATTCCAAAGCAGTTTCGATGTAGTATTTCAGAGGATTGGATTTAATAAGATACAGCTCCTTTTTCTCTTGAACAGTTCTGTCATTTCTAAACTTACCTCTTTTTAACAGTTCTTTCAATGCCGATACAGACTTATTCAGCAACCCGGATAATTCTTGATCGGATGTTAATTCTGTATCCAATTCTTCTTCTGACTTTGTGTTTTTTTCACCTGCTAAAAATTGCTTATGGAATTCCAAAATTTCAACTTTTGAAAAGAATGCATCATCATCAAACGTGCCTGGAAGCTGATTAGTAAGGAAAATTAGTTTGGCATGATTAATAAATGTAAAATTTCTTTGGGTATGCATCATTCTTACGCTTATAGAATCTGAACCCATTAGCTCTTTTAAAAGCGTGGTCGTATTGATGAATTTGGGAGCCAATTCCCCTGATATATTCGCCAATTTACCAAAGAGTTTATGTTTCTCAAATTTGTCCTCCATTATTGAATCAAGAGAAAGTGCAGAAAAGTTATCTGTCCCTAACATTTTCTCCAACAAATTAGCAACACTGCTTTTTGCAGTATCGTGGGGTCCCACAAATACGAACATGCTTTTGATTGGATACGCTTTAAGAAGAGTATAGCCAAACAATTCAAAAACGGTCATAGTCATCTCTTCTCCGATCTCCAATTCTCCGAAGAATCTATCAATCTTCGGGCATGTTGCCTTGGGATCATATGATACAGGGATGCTTGAAATAAAGCAGAATTTTTCAAATTTTTCTATCTCTGAGTTTATCCACTCTTCTCGTTTCTTTTTTATTTCATCTTTCTTCTGTTTAATCTTTGCATTATATTCCTTCGTTATTTCCTCAGTTCTCTTTTGGTATTCCTGATCAGATGTTTTATTGTCGTTCCATTGCTTTTGAAGTTTGGAATTCATTTCTTCTCTAAGAACCTTGATTTCTTTTTCTTCTTTGGTGTAGTCAGGTTCATGATCCCTGGCAATAAATTCTGATGTACGTACATTCAAAGCACCATTTCTTAGGTTTATCCAATCAATAGGAGCCACAAAGTTTTTTTGGTTCACATATGTCTTAATCTGTAGGATAGCCTTTATTTCACGGAAAATTGAAGTACTGAACCCGATTATTTTATCAATTTTATCAGTTGTTTTCTTTCCTACGATAGGTATGGTTGTTTCTTCCACCACAAATTCTCTTAGGTAGCTGTCTCCTTCGTACCATTGTCCATCGTGTGGATTGAAATAAAGCAATTCATCTGTTTCTCTTATGGTTATGAATTTATGTTTGTTTTCGATCTTTGCAATGATCTTACTTCTTCTTTCTGCAGGGCTTTCATCGTAATTTTCGCCTTTATCATTTGACTGTGTTTTGTCTTTTGCCATCTCAGATCATCCCTGCTGTTTCCGAACCTTTAAATACCTCTGCACCATGATTAGTCTTGACTTTCTCCGGATCGGGATCAAAAAATCCCCTTCCTGAATTTTTCATGGTTTAGCCCCTTTTTTGGAAAGATTCCACAATAATGAAAACTTGTTCAAAAATTCCTGTTCACTCATCTGTAGTGGTTCCTGCATTACGATCTTACTAAGTTCTGGATCATTCTTAGATAGCTCCCTTAATTTTCCCATATCTATCACTGTTTGCCACCCCTTACAATTTCAATAAGGATATGATCCCTATCAGGAACAGTTAACACAACTTCCTTGCAACCGATAGCACCCATGTTTTCCAGAAATATAGGAGGGATTGATATCATCCCTGATTCATTTCTTTTATTCACGATCTTCCTTTTAACTTTCAGTTCCATGTTACTTCACAATTACGTAATATCTTACGGAATATTACCACATTGAACGTGGTTTTTTTGATTTCTACATGGTTATTTATTATATCCAAAATATAAAAACTTAAATAGTGTAAGATAATTCTTAATCTATGGAAAGAAAACCAAAAGGGATTATTAATGCATTTATCCTTAATTTAATGGTTCATCCCGATACCTTACATTTAGATGAATACGAAATAAGGGATCGAATAGAAAAACACTACGGAAAGAATAAAAAAAGAATGCGCCCACAACATGTTAGGGTTCTCCACTTAGAACCACTTGTAAAGAACCACTGGTTACGAATCTTACCTAATGGAATGTATGAAAGGATAGGAGAATTAAGAAAGGTAAAACCCTATGAAACATTGCATGATCAGTTATCCCCTTATCTCAATTACAAAAAATCAGAAAATATACAGGAGTATCTTTACGATGTGGTACATGGAACAAAACCTGGAATCCCCTTTACAGAAAAGGAAATTAATGAATTTTTAGAAAAGGAATATGAAAAATTTACAGATATATACTATAATGTTTAAGGCAATTCTACTATCGCTTTATCATTACCTAATGCCATTTTAACCACAAATCCGTTGTTTATGTATTGTTCTATAAGATCAATGCTTACTACCTTCTGCTTGTGTGTTTCCCTAAGATCCTGCTTATCCTTTGCTATCTGATTGGATATATCCTTCCTATCCATTCCAAATAGTTTTTCCCGTGCAATTTTGGTTATTTCTTCACTTGTTAAATTTAACAAATTCTTCTCCTGTATCTCCCCTTCTGTAAATCCAGCCATTAGTAGAAGTTGCATTCTGAACTTATTTTCCACTTCTTCCTCTGTTAGTCCCTTCCTTTCAGTCTCTAAGAACCTCTCCGATTTCTCATAAGCCGATCTCATGGATTCTATAAGGTCTACAGAGAGCCTTCCCTTATTCAGAGTATATCTGTGTTCAATATCTCCAACATGGCCCATAAAGAACGCCCTATAATCCCTCTGTATAAGCCTTTCATCCTGAGCTAATAGAAGTCTGCTATCGAAATAAGCTCGTAAGACATAAGGTCTCCATGTAAATCCTGCGTTCCTTATTGCATTACGCATGAGATCCCCGACATTAACGGCTGTTATGTGTTGCTTTCCTCTGAAACCCAGTTTAGCGGCAGTTATTATGGCAGATTCCGGAGTTATAACTTCCCCTGACCTTATCCTCTCTATAAGGTAATTCTCCATATACATGCAACCCTCCTGCCCCAGGAAGGTAAAATATTTCTTTCCCGATTTGGATAATTCTTCCCTAATGTTTACCTGCGCAGGAACCCTAAGGAATGTTATTTCCTTCCCTTCAACCTTTAGATCAGGGATATCCTTAAGCCTAAGCCCATCGTTTCCCTTGTAGTTGCCTAGAACTCCTATCCTAACCCCAGTAAACGCAACAAGAGCACATGCAGTCCTTTCCCTGCTGTCCCCCGAATTGAATATCCTTTTGAGTTCGTCAGGAGTAGGAATCCGCTCCTCAGACAGTGTTGGAGATTTGTCAGCGTCCTTAACCTTTATCTGTCTGGGAAGCTTTATTCCATTAAATAGAAGCCATGACTTAACAGCCTTAACGGTGCTCTTGATATAGGACCCTGCATTGCCTTTTTTCTCCCTTGATATTACGTAATCGTCAATAAGATCTGCTAATTGCTTATCCTTTAACTTAGGCAGTTCCTTGGGATTCTTTCCCATTTCCACACAGAATGAACCTAACCTTCTGAGATAGACGTCCCCTGTTATCTTCGAACCACTGTCAACACTATGCTTCCAACGGGCAATATCCTTATCCTTCAGAAGATATCCATACCTATCCCTTCCCATGTTTATCACATGATAATACATATACAGTATTTAAATTTTTTAAACTATATAAGGTATGAACCCGGTCGGGCCCACTTATTCCCATAAACAAGTAATTCTATAAGATGCATTGATTCATTGTAATTTGACTCCGTTCTTAACGCCTTTATGTTCAAAATTCTTTATTTCAGGAAATAATTTGATTGAG
>JAJZJZ010000037.1 GCA_021809755.1 Thermoplasmata archaeon | reverse complement strand
TACTTTAATTGAGTTTTAACAGGATTTATGTTTTAATAAAAAATTTCAAAATTTAGAAATAAACTGAGTAGTGGAGTTTTTATATGGAGAATCATTTCCCATTAGATAAAAATGGTAACGAAACCAGCAAGAATGTATTCAAAGATAAAAGGACCCTCCTATACCCGTAGAGAGTTTATGGGGGGTGTTCCGTATTCAAAGATTACGACATTTACGCAAGGAAATCAAAAAAAGGATTTTGACATAGAAATGAGACTAATTGCTGAAGAATCCTGTCAGATCAGGCATACTGCACTGGAAGCTGCAAGAATTTCCATAAACAGGAAACTTTCCGAACAAGTTGGAAATGAGAATTTCTTTTTGCAGATTAGGCCCTATCCGCATCATGTTATTAGGGAGCATAAAATGGCAACCGGAGCCGGAGCTGATAGGATATCCAGTGGAATGAGAAACGCTTTTGGAAAGCCAGTTGGTACTGCAGCCAGAGTTTATTCCAATGATATTGTCATGGTTGGAAGAACGACACCGGAAGGTGCGAAAAAAATGAAAGAGGCACTCCATAAGGCGTCCATAAAATTACCAACACCCTGCAGAATAGAGATTACGAAGGGAAAAGATATTTCCGCAAAAATTGGTCTTTAATCTTTCATCTCTCTGCTTCCAATAAAATCCTGAATTAATTTTGCAGCAAGAACTGCAGTGTTTCCATTATCGTATATTGGGGAAAATTCCAAAACATCAAATCCAATAATTCTTTTTGAAAATTTTCTTATTAGTGTTCTAACGTCTGTGTCTCTTATGCCATAAGGTTCAGGAGTGCCTACAGCAGGAGCATATGATGGATCCATACCATCCATGTCTATTGAGAAATATATTTTTGAATCGGCGGGTATCATTGCATTCTCAATTGCATTATTTATTCCAGTTTTTAAAATTTCTTCGGCTCTTACAAATTTTACTTTTTTGAAATCTTTGTCTTCAAATTCTTCTCGCGAAATTGATCTGGTCCCAAAGGAAAATATCTTATTTTCGCCCAATTCTTCGAAAGCTCTGTGAGTAATGCAAGCATGATTAAACTTGCTCCCCATATACTCATCGCGGAAGTCGGAATGAGCGTCTATTATGATCATTACGCAATCCTTAAAATTTCGTATTGCACCACTTGTAATAGAATGCTCTCCGCCTATCATTATGGGTATCTTATTGTCTCCTCTGATTAATTCAGTTATTCTCTGAACAGAATCCACAACTTCTTCAGGATCTTCGCCTACTGATACATTCCCTAAATCGCAAATAGGTATTTCTCCAAAATCTATACCGTAGTATGCATCAAACGATTCAAGGTTATCGTATGCTATTCTTACGGCGTCCGGAGCCAAACTGGAGCCCTTTCTAAACGAAGATGTTTGGTCGAATGGAACTCCAAAGATCACATACTTGGACTCTTCATAGGAAGAGTGCGCATCAGCTATCTTTCTGAGTGAAATATAAGAACTTAATTCCCCAGCATTATCTTTCTGACGCCCATTGCTTCCCAATAAGATACCTCTGTTCCTGCTTTAACCTTATCCAATTCATCATCTGATAACGAAATGAGAAAAGTCTCATAGGTTTCACTGTCCATTAATTGAGCCTCTTTGTTAGCTACGCTCAATACCTGGGCATTTTTCTTTTCTATAATCGGCACTTTAACCTTATGTTTCACAGGAAAAACCACGCTTCTTTTTTGATTGTCAAAGATACCAATGGCAACGATCCTTGCCTTTGCTTCACCATGCTTTCCAGGCTTAGACGTTGTTATATCCATAATCTTGCACGGAGAATCATCAACAAGCATATATCTCCCAACTTTCAATTCTCTTACTTCGGCCTCTTGCCAACTCATATAAAACCATGGGGTTATGAGTTAGGTGTTATAATTTTTTACTATACCTTAAATTGATTTAACTTTCAAAGAAAAAGCAGTTAAAATTCAAATCAGTAACTTTCCAGAGCCGTTTGCTGGGTGTATTTTTCCCCTTTAATCTTTACCGGGTATTCACCAGTGAGGCAACCAAGGCATAAACTCTTGGGTCCAAGACCGATACTCTCTTTTAAACCTTCCAGAGAAAGATAGGCTAGAGAATTTGATCCAATCTCCGCGTTTATATCTGAAATTGATTTATTCAGGGCGATGAACTGATCTCTTGTTTTCATATCAACCCCAAGATAGCAAGGGGCAATAATCATTGGTGAACCAATTCTTACATGAATTTCGGCTGCCCCTGCAGATCTGAGTATTGAAACTATATATCTCATGGTTGTGCCTCTTACAATACTATCATCTATGAGTACAACCTTTTTTCCTGCTATTGCCGATTTGATAGGATTCAGTTTTATTTTTACTGAATTAGACCTAAGGCTTTGAGTTGGCATTATGAAGGTCCTTTCTGAATACCTGTTTTTGAAAAGACCCTCTGAATATTCTATACCTAATTCAAGCGCGTATCCCATTGCCTGTGTTCTTCCAGAATCGGGTACTGGGACGACAACATCCGCGTCCACCGGAGCCTCCTTAGCTAACTGCCTGCCCATTAAAATTCTTGCGTTATATACCTCCACATTATCAATAACACTGTCCGGTCTCGAAAAATACACATATTCAAACATGCAATGTGCAGTTCTCATAGAAGGGACGTTCAGAATAGTTTTGTATTCTCCTTCAAAAAACTCAATCACTTCTCCAGGCTCGACATCTCTTATGATCTTACCACCCAAAACATCAACAACGGAAGACTCAGACGCCACTATATAGTTATTTCCTACTTTTCCAAAGATGAGCGGTCTTATGCCAAGCGGATCTCTGAAGGCATAGAGTTTATCATTTATTATGAGTGCACATGAATAGGAACCACGCAATAGACTCATTGCATTCTTGAAACCATTCTTTAAGCCCTTTTCACTAATTTCTCTTGAAAGAACCATAAGAAGAACTTCAGTATCTAATTGAGTCTGGAATGTGATACCTTTCTTTTTAAGTTCTTCTCTTAATTCAACCTGGTTAACTATCTCTCCATTATGAGAAAGAGCAAGTTCTCCAAGCAACGAAGATACGGTAACTGGACCTGCCCCACTAAGGTCCTTTGCACCTGCAGTTGAATATCTGTTATGACCTACACCTATATTTCCACCAAGTTTGGAGTATATACTTCCATTTTCAACTGAGCTTTTGAAACCTTCATTGACAAGACCCATAACTTTTACTGTATTAATTCTAGATCCGTCGAATATGGATATACCTGAACTTTCTTGCCCACGATGTTGCAGTGTTCTCAGTGAGGTATATATCCAATCAAATGCGCCATCTGTGCCGTAAAAACCTACGACAGCACAGTGCTCATTTGGTTTTTGCCCAACTGTATTCTCTGAGTCTTGGACTAGGGAATCCACAGTGGGAACACCTCTTTTCTCGCACATGATATGAATGATGACCACATCTTCTGCATCTGATGTGGACCTTCTTTCCCGACATCTTACCCATTACTGCTGTTCCATTACTCATTGTTTTTCACCTTTTGAGGGAGATACAAATATAACATTATCTCCTCTTACTAGTATCCTGTCATAAACACCTTTACTTTCCCCATCGATTATCTCGTTTGCACTCTTAAGGACAAGGTTCATATAAACATCATATCCTTCCAGAATCCCAGAGTATCCTCTTCGTCCCTTAACGTCCACAAGAACGTTTTTCTCTATGGATCTCCTGAGCACATCTAATGGTCTCGCTGCTGAACTTGGATTTCCCGGCATAATTACCTGCTGACATTGTTAATGATTATAAATAAATATCTAGTGTAGAACGGAAATGCGTTTTTCATATTAACTATGGAATGCCTATATTTATATGAAGGTAAAACTTAGAGAAATATGAAAGTTTCAGACAACGTTACCTTGATTGATGGTACTATGGCCAACTGCTATGATGTTATAATTGAAGGTAAGCACTTTCTTATTGACACTGGAACAAAGAAATCGTCTAAGAAAATCATTGCTTATTACAATAAGATCAAACAAAAACCAGAATACATACTAATAACGCATTATCATCCGGATCATATCGGAGGGCTTAAGACATTAGTTGAAGAATTTGGAAGTAAGGTATATGCTCCAGACAATGAAATTGATGTGATTATAGGCAAATCAAAAATTATTCCTACGGAGCACCTGTTATCCAAATTTGTTTCTAAGATAATGAAGAGCGATCCAATAAATTCAGTAAATAAAATTAGTGAATTAAATATTGATGGAATCAGCTATATGGAAACTCCAGGACACACACCGGGGAGTACATCCTATTTATTAGAAAGTGACCAAATCTTATTCGTAGGTGACGCTATAACAAATAAATCGGGAAAAGCCATTATAAATAAGGCCTTCACACTTGATATGAAAATGGCCGAAAAATCAAAGGATTTAATCTTTAACAAAAAGGCTGCCCTGATATTGCCCGGTCATGGGAAAGCTATAAAAGGAAGATAATAACAACTTCTCTTATGTTCAGCTTGACCAGTTTCATGTTAGATATAAATGATTTTAAACTTCTTGAAGTTAAATTGAAAACTTCATAAATACCAACAAAAGTAGAGCAATCCAATTAAACACGTAAATCGAGACGGAAAGAGTGATATATTGGGAAATAATGAAGGGAGCATACCCACTGGCATCGGTAAATTCAAGACAGATGCACTCTATGGAATGAGTGAGATATGGATTAATACCTTCTGTAGCTATGGTTTAGGTGTTGTGAGCGAATAAGCGTGCTTTCACCTAATAAATGGGGGAAGGTCAGGGAAAGTGGGCTCGAACATAAAGTTAACAGAGAGGATGATGATAAAATGAAAATTCCTAAACAAGTGAAAATGTACTGCAAATTTTGCCATGAACACACTGATCATGAAGTAGAGAGAGTAAGAAAGAGAAAAGCAAGCGAGTTGAAGCACGGTCAGAGATTATTCAGAAGGGTAACATCAGGATATGGAGGTTTCCCAAGACCAAAACCAGAAGGGAGGGAAAAACCTACAAAAAGAGTCAGTATAAGATTTAGATGCACTAAATGTAAAAGGGCATTAACCAGACCAACGCAGAGGGCAAAGAAATTTGAGATATTGGAGGTGCATCAATGAGTGAAAAAACAAGCGTTAAACTGAAAGGAGTCGGTAACAAATTCATAAGGTTAAAATGCAAAGAATGCAACAATGAACAGGTAACTTACAGTAAAGGTTCTTCCAAAGTTATTTGCAATATTTGCGGTTCAGAATTGGCTTCTCCTACCGGAGGGCTAATAAGCATATCTGGCGAAAAAATTAAAGAGTATTGAAATGGCTAAGAACCTTCCAGAAGCAGGAGACGTTGTAGTAGTTACAATTAGAAATGTAAAAAAGTTTGGAGCAGATGTAACGCTGGACGAATTCCCCGGAACGGAAGGATTTATTCATATCGCAGAAGTAGCAACCGGTTGGGTTAAATATATCAAAGATTATCTAAGAGAAGGTCAAAAAACAGTCTGCAAAGTGCTCTCGGTTGATCCAACCAGGGGAAATGTTGAACTATCTTTAAAGAGAGTTAACGATCATCAAAAAAGAGCAAAAATTTCAGAATGGAAAGATGAACAGAAAGCAAAAAAACTCATGGAACTTCTTGCCAAGCAATTGAAGAAATCATACGATGAATGTATGACTGAATTTGGTAATGAACTTCAGTCAGAATACGGCTCAATTTATGCGGCTTTTGAAGATGCAGCTTCTGGCGAAGATTTCATGCCTACGGTTAAGGCTAAATGGAAAAATGCTTTTATCAAAATTTCAAAGGAAAACGTAACTCCGCCTTTCGTTAAGATTGGAGGATATATTGAGGCTTATTCTCTACAGCCAAACGGAGTAGATCTTATTAAACAAACTTTCAAGGATGTGGAAGAGGAAGAGGGTGTTACAATACAATATGCAGGAGCGCCAAGATATAGAATTGTTGTTAGAGAAAAGGAATATAAAATAGCTGAAGAGAAGCTTAAGAAGCTTGTCCAAAATATAACAGAAAAAGGAAAAAAGGAAAGCGTAGTAGTAGAATTTTCAAGAAGTAATTAGTCATGAAAACCCTTATTAGAAAGTGTGTAAACTGCGGTAAATATACCATGAAGGACAAATGCCCTGAATGTGGATCTGAAACAAGAAATACAGATCCTCTGAAGTATTCACCTTCAGATAAATTCCAAAAATTCAGGATTAAAGAAAAGGAGGACGAAAATAATGGAGAAAATAGTAGTTAATGAAATTAAGATGCCAGAAACTGATAACCCAATACTTATTGGTGGGTTACCAGGCATAGGTAATGTAGGTAAAATCGCAGCTGATTACCTAATAGAGAAACTCTCAATGGAAAAAATTTGCGATATTTTCTCTCAATACCTTCCACCTCAGATATTCATTGATGATGAGGGAGTAACACATCTCTCAAGGAATAGTCTTTATTACAAAAGGATAGATGGAAAAAAAGAGATTATTGTCGTGACAGGCGATTTTCAGGGGACGACACAGGAAGGTCAATATGAATTATCATATAAAATACTTGAAATAGCCAAGAAATTGAACGTCAACACCGTATATACAATGGGTGGATATAGTACCGGAAGAATTGTTGAAAAGCCGAGAGTTCTAGGGGCAGTAACTAACAAAAAGTTGAAATCAAAGATGCTGAAAAGTGGAGTAGTATTTCCAAAGGGAGAACCCGGTGGAGGGATTGTAGGCTCTGCAGGCATCATATTGGGGTTAAGTCAGGAAATCTTCGGAATGGACGGAGGTTGCCTAATGGGTGAAACCTCAGGTTATTTTGCAGATCCAAAGGGGGCAAAGGAACTGGTCAAAGTCTTGACAAAACTTCTAGGTATAAAGGTCGATGTAAAGGACCTTGAGGTAAGAAGTAAACAGATTGAGCAAATTACGGAAAGAATGCAGGAAGAGGCTATAAATAAGGGTCAAAAGAAGGATGACTTGGGGTATTTCGGATAAAAGTCACAGAAAAGCATTTAGATTAGAAATAATGTTAATCGATCCATATAATCCTGATAAGTAACTTTTTAATCCCTTCTATTGGAGGAGATAAATGTCTTTATTTCGCTTAAAATTATTTCATAGAATACAAATTGCCTATTAGCAAAACGACATTATCACTCTTCGTCAGGTTCTTCTCCCTCTATATCCTCAAAAAGATTGTTGTATAAAATAACTGATAAATCCTCCTGATATTGATTACCCTTGACATCAGACGATAATGTCGATAGTGCATCTTCAATCGGTGATTCATCTTCTTCTTCATCGAGTCCATAGTAAATTTTGATTAACGCATTTAGACTCTCTGGAAAACCTGCTTCCTCTAAAAATGAGTCAAGCATCTTTGAGTCTTGAGTAGATGCAAGAATGTCTATGAGCATGAATGCAAGCAAAGGATTACTTTTATTCCTCATATATTGCTCTAATGCAAACTTTTTTGCTTCATCGTGCATTTTAAAGTCAAGCAAAAGACTCCCTTTAATCAATTTATACCTTTCATTTGAATCATTGTTAGAAATTGCCTCGTCTATGAATTTTAGAGCCATATCTGGTTTATTCAAGATTGTTTCAATCTCTGAAGCTCTTTCTAGATATCTCTCATCTGGTGATTGTTTTGTCAATTCTAATGCTGTTAAAATGGACTTTTCAGCTGCGGGGAGATGGTTGAGGTTCATCTGTGATTCTGCTTCAACGAAATAAACTTCTGCCTTAAGTTCTTCATTTTGCTTTATCTTGTTTAATTCTGAAATAGCTTCTCTTTCTCTGTTTAGAGCATTCAGTAATGAGGCTTTAATGATAACTAATTCTGCATTGTCTGGGTCGCTCTTTATTGCCCTAATTATTGCTTTCAATGCTGACTGCATGTCACCCTTTATTTCAAATGCCGAAGCCAGTTTCATAAGATAGCCTGGATCATCATCTGATTCATCTGAGCTCTTTTTAAGAAGCTTTATGGCTTCATCGATCTGACCCAGTTCAAGCATAGCAGATCCAGCCAAAAAATTGTAAAAATGAAAATTGTTTGTTTTTATTGCCTTATTTGCTTCTTTCAAAGCTTCATCTGGATGACCCATTTCGAGTAGTATCATCGCTTTAAGAGCAAGAGCATCAGGATCACTTTTTTGTGAGGTTAAGTATTTACTTACCTTCTCAAGTGCTTCCTCAAAGTTATCTTTTTCAACACAGGCAAGAATATCAGCCTGGATTTGTTCATCCATACCGGTGAGTTCTTGGTTGGATATAACCATTTTTTAAATGAATGATAAAAGATTTGAATGCTCGAATCACACCTTCGCAATCTTCTTTCAAACACTGAGATGATTATTAATAATGAAATTGAATTATGGCAATTAATGAATTCATTGTACCTTGTCCTGATCCTTATCGTTTTGTGGATTCTGGGATTGAACGTTCTTTCCCCTTATATAAACAAGACAAAACATTTTCAAGTATATGTGGGGGCACTTCTTCTCTGGAAATCTACCAAGAACCGGGGTGTTATGGATAGGGTAAGTGGAAAAAGCCAGAAAATTATCTTTTCCAAAATTGCAGTTGTTATTGTTTTTATATTCTTCATTTTGGCCATGGCCGTTATGATTTATGGGGCATTCTTAGGACTTACAGTTAAAAGTACGCGAAGTCTTTCTCCCGCAGAACTTTTGGGGCTTCCAGGAATTAACCCAATCATACCCATTGGTTATGGTATAATCGCCTTTGCGGTATCAATAATGATCCATGAGTTATTTCATGGAATAACGGCAAGAAAACATGGAATTAAGGTTACTTCCGTTGGAGTTATGTTTTTTATTGTGCCACTTGGTGCCTTTGTTGAGCCAGATGAATCTGAAATAAATAAAGCGGATCCTGTCATAAAGAGAAGAATTATAGCAGCCGGTCCTGCAATTAATGTCGTTATGGCACTACTGGCTCTTTTTATTCTAGTTGGTGCAATGGCTCCAGCAATGCATCAAAAGCAACCAGGAGCATATATATATTCAGTGGAACCAAACAGCATTTATTCTAACAATAGTTTGGCCGGCATGGAATTGATATCCATTGGGAATTATAGCGGAAATTCTATTGTGAATTTGCCTTATAATTCTTCACTAATTCCGGGGAAACTCTATAACGGAACTTTTTTTGATGGAACATCCTTTAAGAATATTACAATTCCTGCTGGAGTAACAATTTATGGTCTAATATCGGGGTATCCTGCTGCAGCTAGCCACTTAGAAACTGGATCCATAATAACTTCAGTTAATAATAAGACAGTTTACAACTTAACAACTCTTTCAAATATATTTCAGAATGTTACACCTGGAAAAAGTGTGAATATATCCACGGTTTATTATCATAATAATGAATCTAAGACATATGAAAACACAACCGTAGGAACTGTCTCAGAATATCAATACTATGAATCGGTTGATCCTTCAGCTGCTACTTCTAGTATGAAAAATGTAGCATTTGTAGGAATTGAGATTATATATTCAGGTATGAGTCTTGATAGCCTCAATTCATTAAAACAGGTAATAAGCGGCAGCCTAACCTATCAGGACCCGTGGTATGGGTTTCTGGAAACGTTATCCTTACCATTTTCAGGGTTAACTCCAGTTCCGACATCTTTGGCGCATATGTATACTACCCCATTTTCTGAATCAATATTCTTCATATTTTTCAATATGCTATACTGGCTTTTCTGGGTAAATATACTTTTGGCAATAACGAATGCTCTTCCTCTAGTGATAACCGACGGACATCAATTCTTCCGTGAATCACTCACTATTTTGTCAAGGAGGAAGAAGTTTGCCTTTTTAAGAAATAAGAAAGTGTTTGATAATATAATCATTGGAATTAACATTGTAGTTCTCATGCTCTTTCTATTGGAATTTCTGTCGGTTAGTATTTCTTGACGAATTAGTTATTATCAAAAATTTCCTTTAAATTCATTGTAACGAAATAACAATTGAAGGGATGCAGGAAGCAATATACAATTCCACCTCTCTTCTAAAGTTTGATAGTTTTAAGAAAGATGTGTTTATAGAAATAATAAGGTTTTCCTTCACTGTTTTATATTGTCGACCTTAAATTTCCAAGAAAATATTGTTAGAACCTATGAATCTTCATATTAAGAATTTCTCTAACCTTCGCTCTATGGAAAGAAATAACTGTTAATATTGAAAAGATAGATTTAAATGACCGTATTGATTCATTGTTAGTGAACGCTAAAAGGTTTTTAATAATAATCAGTATCCTTACATTAATGATGATGATTGCACCGAATTTTCAGGTGCCTGATAATACAATCATCAATCCTCAAATTCAATCAAATCAATCCAACCTCCTCAATGCACCCATAAGAAGTTATCTCTCAGGTGGAGGTTTATCTGCCAATATCTATACAGATGCATTTATTGCAGATGGAAACAGTACAATTTCCATATTGAACACTCAGGGGGCAGCACCTGTTCAATATCTTTATTTAAGTCAAACATCATCAATCACAAGCAGTGTTGCCGTTACTCCCAACGGATCATCAATTCTTGTGGGCACTTCCAATGATAAGGGATTGAACATAATCAACACAACCACCCTTCAAACCATGAAAACAATACCAACACCTGCAACAACAGACGAATCAAATATCACAATATCACCAAACGGATACTATGCATATGTATCAGGGTCGGATTCATATAACATATCTGTTGTTTCTCTTCTCACATATACTGTTGTGAAAGTGCTCAACGTTTCATATGATCCGGGTAAAATGGTCATTTCCCCCAATGGAACAATGGGATTTTCTTTCAGTAAACAGGGGCCAAACGGTATAACTTCAACGAGTCTGACAGAAATAAAAATAGTAAATAATACGATTATTAGGAATGTTACTGACAACTTCTTAAACAATCCAGATGCAGGAGCTATTTCTCCTAATGGATCATTGCTCTTAGTTGGGAACACAGGAAACAAAACCATAACTGCCATAAACATATCTGATGGTACATTTAAAAATATTGATCAGGTACCCACCTGTGTGGAGACAAACAGTATTGCCTTCAATTTACAAGGAACAGAATTTTACTTTATCGGTAAGAATCCAAATGTACCTTTAGATTCACATGGCGGAGCCACTGCGGAAATTTATTCAACAGCCACTTTTCATCTTGGCTGTTCAATAAACTTAACAAAAACAAATTCTTCATCAGTGAACGGTATGATCTTAATACCTTCATCAAACACACTTTTTGTAAGCGTTAGAAATCCAGACATAATAGTTGAAGTGGCAATTAAAGGTTCTGTCGGTTCAGTTTTCCTAGAGAACATGGGAAATCTAACAAACCCATTAACTCCAGGTCAAATAACATTCTTCCCAACATCATTCTCTAGAACTTTTATGGTATCTGAGACAGGTTTACCGTACAAAAGTAAATGGAATATTGATTTAGGAGGAATAGATTTCAGTTCTAACAAAACATATGCCAATGTAACTTCATATTACGGTTCGCAAGAATATATTTTGTCAGCTCCAAACTATTATCTTTTCCACAATTCCAGCGGTCATCTAACTGTAGACTTTACTTCTTCATTCAGTTTTAAGGCGTATTATACTTTGAATTTCACCGAAAGTAGGAATTACGCCATATTAACTAAAAACTCTACATGCGAAGGATCTCCCGTTATTAATACCGTGAACAATACTTATTTGGCTTCCCTTCCAACAGGTTACGATTCAGTTTCCAATGCAATAACACCTAATGGTACTCTATTAGTTTCTCTTGATTGCTATAATATTCCATCTCTTAGGATAATAAATATGCGCACGTTTCAACAAATTGCTAACATCTCACTTCCAAGTGAAATAAATCCATGTTTTGTTTCCATAAACCCTGATGGTCTTTATGCCTATGTCGGTTCTATTAGTTTCAATCTTTCCGTAATTTCACTTAAAACATTCTCTATAGTTAAAGTACTCAACGTCAGTTTTGATCCAAGCCATATGGCCTTCCTGCCAAACGGAACAGAAGGCTTTATCACGACAGGTGAAACTTACAAATGCATCGGAACTCCAGAGAATTTTACTATAATTAACACAGAAACCAATACTGTCTTAAAAAATGTCAATAATACCAATTTGAATTGTTCATACGACGATGCAGTCTCTCCAAACGGTACTTATCTTGCCTTTACCGACTGCCACAGTATCAACATATTCAATACAAAAACATTGAACATTGTAAAGAGCATTCGGCCAAACGGGTATGACTTTTACTCTTTAAAATTTAGTCCAAACGGTTCAAAGCTCTATGTAACATCAAGGTATTCATGTAACTACAATTTTAATGAAATTTGGATGAGTAATTTCACCTTACACACGATATTTTCTTCAAATAATGTAGGCCTATATTTTGCCTTCAACGGAAACGACTCAGAGGTATATTTTCCTGGGTCTGGATCAGTAGCTGAAGCGTATAATATAAATAACTTTAGCAAATTTACAGAAATAAATTCATATGCTGACGGTTTTAGTCGCATACTAATCCCCGCCTCTTCCTATTACGGCTCAATTAACTTTGTTGAGAATGGATTATCCTCAAACACCCCATGGTCATTAACTCTCAATGGATTAAAATATAATTCCACAGGTTCAAAGATAACCGCATATTCCTTCACAGGTATGCAGAATTATTCCATTAACATACCTGCAGGGTATATGTTATCGGAAAGGAGCAGCGGTCAGATCATGGTCTCATATGAAAACACCACCATCAACTTATCATTCAATTCCCCAATCTCATTTAAAGAAACAGGACTCGGTGCAAACCCAATCTGGTATCTGGAGATTAAGGGATATAACACATCAAAGAAAATCACCTCAAACATTTACAATACGGGATTACCCTTTGGAGAATATGAGGCAATTGCAACCTCACCAAATGCACAGACATATTACCTGAATTTCAAATTCAGTACCGCAGATCAGACAGTCACAATACCATTCAAGGCACAATATAACTTCTCCATCTCTCAATCAGGTTTACCCAATATCGTATGGTATCTCAACATAACAAACAAAACAGGAATGGTATCACAGATCAGTGGAATTGGTTTTACCTTAACCGCCGCTCTTATCAACGGTTCTTACAACTATACCGTATCATCATCCAATAAGATCTACAAACCATCAGTGCCCTATGGCAATTTCACAATAAACGGAAAATCTTCTACAGTCAGAGAAATCTTTTCACAGGTAATATTCAATATGACATTCACCGAATCGGGATTACCATCCGGTACCGCATGGTCTGTGACACTCAACGGAACAATGAAAGTGTCCACAACCTCAACAATATCATACATGGAAACAAACGGTTCCTATGAATATACCATCGGATCAATCTCCGGATATACAATTTCAAAATCATCAGGAACTGCAACAGTGAGTGGTAGCAATACAACAGTACCAATAACCTTCACCGCAGTCAAGGTAACATCCAAATATACCGTTACATTCACCGAATCGGGATTACCATCCGGCACCGCATGGTATGTAAATCTATCCAACGGAATGAAATCAGGTGCAATAACGACATCCACATATTCATTCTCCGTAACCAATGGATCTGTAACATATACCATTTCAGGAACATCCGGTTATTCCGCAAACAAGACATCAGGAAGCATTACAGTCAATGGATCCAACATATCAATATCCGTCAAATTCAGTAAACCCTCATCACCACAAACAACATCAACAACCGCAATAGAAGAATATTCAATCATTGGTGCAGTTGTGGCAGTAGCACTTATCGGGGCATTCATATGGAAACGGAGGTCTCCATAAGAATTTATTTATTTTGGGTCAATCTATTCATTTAAAATAATTTTACTTCTTTTCATTTTTTGCTTTTCATGTTAATCAATATGGTTACGCACTATTGCCTAAATATTGAGGTATGTGGAATAATATTATCGCTTCAATAAATAATTTAATTCATGCATGAAAAATAACATTTTCGATATAAAATTCATGCGGTGTGAAAGAATTAATAACACATTAAAGATAACCCTTCATTCAAAGGTAACAAATATGCCATTTCAGGAAGCTATAGAAAGAAGACTAAACAAAAAAATATGCATGAGATGCGACGCAAGAAATCCGCTTAAGGCAACTAAGTGCAGAAAATGCGGGTAT
>JAJZJZ010000036.1 GCA_021809755.1 Thermoplasmata archaeon | reverse complement strand
TGTCATATCAATTTATGTTGATACAAGATTTCCCATAAGCTCTTTACCCCTTGTTCTGTTGGTAAGTCTTTTTTCAATCGTTTTGGCTTTTTCAGCACATGAGGGCGCTCATAGATTTATGGCGATTCGGCTTGGGGCAATAGCTTTTTTTAAGAAGTGGAATCTTGGATTACTTCTGATTATAGTTTCATCACTTGTAGGTTCTCTCTTTGCAACAGCAGGCGCGGTTCAATTTACAGGTATCACCGATGAATCTAAAATAGGAAAATCAGCGCTTGCAGGGCCTGCAACTAATTTAATTATTGGAACATCAGTTTACGGCATTTATCTCTTAGGGGGATTCAGTTCAATTAGTCTCGTGGGTTTTCTCCTCATAAACATTTTTAGAATAAATTTATGGCTCGGATTGTTTAATATGATTCCAATACCGCCAATAGACGGCTCAAAGGTATTCAGGTGGGATCTTAAAATATTTGTCATTGTCATTGTAATTGCCGTGGCTCTGAATCTTATTTCCGGGTCATTTCTCTGAATAACACAAGTATTTGGATATTAAAATATCGTTACAGATTATTCTTTGTGGTGTAAATTATCCTATCATGGGTAGATTCTCTCATCTAAATTATAGAAATACTGCTTTTCATAATGTTTGCAAAACTAATTATTCGTAGAGAATATAATCAAAAGAGAGAAATGCAGTGCAGCCATTGCGGAGCCAAAATGCCTGACGGATCTGTTTTTTGTCAGGTCTGTGGACAGAAGATGGTTCCCGATAATATTAAATCCAATAATATTCAACCTGAGAAGGAAAAATTGTCCCAGACAAAATCGAATGGTACCAAAAATAGTTCTGATGTATTGGATCGCATAAATTATCTGTTTCGAAAGAGCGGTTCCATTTCAAAAAAAATTACGCAGAATGTTTCTGAAGGTCTGGACAATATGACCATCATCATAAGCGAAGGCATTCGCATAATATTTGCATGCATTAACATGGAAACAATGTCAGATTCTGTCATGGAAAATCTGGTACTGCAGAAATTCAGGTTTGATGCAACAGCAATATTTCTCATAGAGGGCGCCACCAGGATTAAGCCGATGGGTGCAGATGCAATTAACAAACTGTCCAGAAACGCAATTATTATAAAAAAGGATTCAGAAATTAGAGATACAATTAAAGCAATTCCTGAGACCATATCCGAATATGAACTTCTAACAAGAATCATGGAACTATTTGGCATAAATCAGGCTGACGAAAATAGCTTCGTACTGCAGGCAAAGGGAGGCAATGAAATTACGGCAATGGCTGATTCCATTAAGGAAAAGATAAAATTTCTAAGGAAAAAGAACAACAATCCTTAGATTAAATATTATGACAAATTGCGTGAATCTATAGTATAAATCAAAATTAAGAAAGTCATTGCTATTCTTTGGAAATCACATTATCATCATATGAGATCCAATCACTCCAGCTTCCCACGTAGACCTTTGGCTTAAGCCCTATTCGATCCATTGCGAAAAGGTTCACACATGAAGTCACACCCGAACCGCAATATACTATTGAACCCTCAGGAATATCCTTGAAGATGCTCTTTATATGTGCATCATCTAAATAATGGTTATTTTCCAATAAATCCGTATATGGTATGTTAGTTGCATTTGGAATATGTCCGGCCTTCTTATCAATGGGTTCCTCAATCCCCCTATATCTGATTCGCTCCCTGCAATCAATTAAGCTTCTGTTCCCTAACTTCTTTACTTCCTCAATACCTGCTACTATATCATTGCGTATCCTTGGAGTAATATTCCCATGTCCGGGTGGAGGTGTTTCCCTTGAGAGTTTGAGGCCAGCTCTGATCCATTCCTGTATGCCGCCGTCGAGGATGCAAACATTGTCATGGCCAATATATTTGAGAAGAAACCACAGTCTTGCGGAACCAGCCATCTGATCATCATATGCCACCACCAATGAATCTCTTTGAACGTTGCTGTTTATTAACAAATTTATAAATTCCCTTTCATCCGGGAGCGGATGTCTTCCTCCATGGGTTCCTTTACTTCCTGACAGATGTTCCTCAAGATCAAGAAAATATGCACCGGGAATGTGTCCCTGTTCATAGAATTTCCTCCCTGCCCTTGGATCAGAGAGTCTGAATCTGCAGTCAAAAATCACTATATTTTGATCATTGAGGTGATCTTTCAGCCACTGAACGTCTATGAGGTCTCCAATCATGAATCTCCATGATATTGTAATTATAAAAATATGGCAGGTGATTGGAAAATATTACTATCAGTAATAAAAGGTTAATAAACTATTATATCGAAAAGGGAATCAAATGTCGTGGTATTGCTAAGGGAAACCTTAAACCAGAGGAAATTCGTACGTTCCATTGAATTCGTGCCCGGAAAGCATCTTGGCAATGGTGACATGGAAAGGGTTGCGGATAAGGTTTCCGGACTTGTGGATGTGGTTACTGTACCAGAAAACCCTCTGGGAAATCCCGGAATTGATCCGATTCTGTCTCTATATGCATTATCTGAGAAAATGGATTTTATGGGGATTCCTCACCTAACACCAAGAGATAAAAATTCTCTGCACCTTAAATCGCAGGGGATGAGCGCCCTCAAGCTTGGAATTCGCAATTTCTTTGTTGTTTATGGGGACCCCATAGCACAGGGTCGTAATTCCAGGGAAGTCAGAGAGCTTGATGTAATTGGTACCATAAGAACGCTGAAGGAATCAAGACTTGAATTCAATGGGTCATCAGGAAGCATTGAGATGAATGTGGGAGCTGCAGCCAATCCACAAAGGGAAAATGAAATCCAGAATATTAAGAAAAAACACGATGCGGGCGCTGACTTCTTCATCACACAGGCAATTTTTGATGGAGAATCCATGAAGGTACAGTGGGTAAAAGAACGGCAGCTTAAAATCGTTGCCGGCTTCATTCCCTTAAAGAAGAAACCGCAAATAGATATCATGAAAAGGATGGGAATAAAGTTCTCGGATACTGTTGAAAAACGCCTTGAGAATTCCGATAATATTGAAAATGAGTCCTCAAGGATTATTCTGGAAATTTTCGATGATATAAGAGATACTGTGAGCGGTATTCACATAATGCCAATGGGACGAACTGATCTGGCAAAGACCATTTTGGAGAGTGTTTAGAAATATGAAATATGATAAAGCTATATTTGGAATATACCCAAGAAGTGAAAGCCTAAGAGTTAACATAGGAAGGCATGAAAGAGGAAAGCTTGAAGGGAGCATCAGGGAAATCATTGCAGAAGAAAAGAAAAAATTTTATGATTTCACCCGCAAAAACAATGTGAGAATCGGTGGCGATCCACTATTCAACTGGCATGACATATACAGACCCCTGTTCTCACTATTTTCCGGTCTTGAGCAGGGGGAACTCCACAGATACAAGGAGACAAATACATTCTATCGAAAACCGAAAATTACGGGAACAATTGAATATGTTAACGATCCCCTAAAGCATCAGAAAGATGAATTTGCAACACCGGTATATTTACCAAGTGGAAATAGAATAGAAAACTTCTTCATGCCTTCGCCCAAGTGCTTTCTGGCAGACGCAGAGAATGTGAAATCAAATACAAGGGAAAGCCTTTTATCCGCATATAGAACACTTCTCGATTCAGTCAAGCCAAAAACCACGGTGTTCTATGAGCATTATGATCTGGATGAATCCGTCATGAAGGATATTGCATCACTGGGTGATTCATCGACCTTTATTGTGGTTACTCCTGAATCAAACAATGTCGGAAAGGCTTTCAATAAAGAAAATGAATTCAAGGGAATAGTATCAGGAAATCGTGAAGATCTGGAAAAGAATCTCCTCTTATCAAGGGAATCGTTTATACCATTCTGGAATTGCAAAAAAACATCCATTGAATCAAAAACCCAGGTAAATAACTTATTGGATAGTATTAAAAGCAGACATGTGGATTCAAATCAATTTACAATATGCAATACCGACTTCTTCGATTTCCTTCCAAGGGATATAGCAGACAGGAAAGTTGCATTCGATGGGGTGGCATAAATGGTAAAACTCATAACACAGGAGATAGGCAGTCTAAGAAAGCCCGAATATCTTTCTACCAGATTTCATAAGTTCAGCGAAACGGAAAGATCAGAAAAGGCCGGTAGGGCAGCAAGAGAGATGATTGGCAGATTTCATGATATTGGAATCGATAACCTTGGTATTGCAGGTGAAATGTTCAGATGGGAAATGTATGAGCATCTTGCCAAGTACATCGATGGAATAAAATTTTATGGGCATGTAAGATCCTTCGATAACAGGTATTACCTCAAAGGAAGCGTTGTATCCGAATTGAATTTAAGGGAGTCGCCACATTCGGAAGAGTTCGAATTCGTCCTGAACAATACGACAAAAGACGTGAAGGTTCCCATAACCGGACCATACACAATGATGGACTGGTCCTTCAACGACCATTATGAAAAGAGGGACGAACTGGCAATGGCATTCGCCCGGGCAATTAATGCAGAAATCCGAAATCTAAAGAAGATATGGCAGAGATCGGGAAGATCAGGTCCCCTGCAAATTCAAATTGACGAACCTGCGGGCACAACACACAAAAACGAGGCACACATTCTTACAGATTCCGTGAATGAATCCATTAAGGGGATCAGTGATTGTGAATTCACAATACATGTATGCTATACCAGCGGTTATCCGGAATTCTTTAAGTCTGTACCGGATCTGAGGCTGCATGGCCTGAATCTTGAATTTGCCAATAGGGATTCCGATGCCCCGGGAATTGATGAGAATTCCAGAAAAGGATATGTATTTTTGAAAAATTACGTTGAGGCATTGGAAACATCCGATCACAAAATGTTCATGGGACTCGGCGTGGTTGACGTTCACAGGGATTTCATCGAACCACCCGAATTGATTAGGGACAGAATACTATTTGCAAACAAGATCATTGAAGACCCTGCACTTCTTAGAATAAACCCGGATTGCGGTCTGAGAACCAGATCAATAGACACATCATTCAGGAAGTTGGGAAATATGGTCGCCGGTACACGCCTTGCACAGGAAGTTATTTCCAAATAAAATTTTTAAATTTAATGAGAGGTTTTCGTTCCAGAAACATCTCATTATGATATTATAGTAATTTTCAATAACCTGACATATGCAAAATCTCATTTACATAATCCTTACGGAAATTTTGATGACTCCCCTTATCGTCTATTTCCTCTATTATACATCTGTTTTCTTTGATAAACTCAACACAAAGAAGATTTCACTCATAATGCTCATTCTCTCCATGATGTCAGGTATGTTAAACTCCATAAATTTCTATATTCTCTTTCCAAAAACATTCTTTGACGAGGTTATGGCCATAAACATCTCCATGTTTGAGATGAGCGTTATTTTATCATATATCCTCTTATCCGCATTCAATGGAAATTTAAAAAGAATGACGAAGACTCATTCAAAATGGATATCCATATTGATCGGGTGGAATGAAATCTCAATGGCCATACTTCTATACAGTTTTGCGTATGGATTTGGAACTGAAGGAACATATCTTAACACAATAAACCTTTTTGGAGCCGGAATAACAAATTATCTCTTTACCATTCCAATGATTATTGAGATGGTTTTTCTCTTTTCACTGAAGCTACACAGGGGACTTTCCGGACGAATTCTTGTTTCCATAATATTGATGCAGGCATCGGACCCAGGACTTCTTGGAGGTCAATATGCCATATATCTTATAGGCATATTTTCAGTAATCATGATATTTTCGTTGTACTATACTCTCTCATTCATTAATTCAAATAGGGATAAACTGGAAACGGGATGGGCGAAAACTTTCAGGTATTTCGTCTTTTTCATATTTCTCTCAGCCATTGGACTTATTTCAAGTACATTCATACCAGGTGAGTTTGGGGTCAGGTGGATTATCTTTTCAATTTCCATGGCATTTTCCACAATTTACTATTTCTTAATTGCCTTGAGATATTTTGATCCGGAAACGGCGGAAGGAATCAGGAGAAAAACAATGGAAGGTACGATTCCAAATTAATTAACGAGATCCTAGGGCAAAGTGACAGAGTCAATTAATCTCTTTTTTTAAAACGATCGCGGATAAAATGCCTTACATCATAGAAAAATATATTTTCATAGGGGCATGCTTCAACGCAGTCTCCAATCCCAACACATCTTGAGTTCTTGAATTCTCCTGTGGATATGAAATTTCCAGGTTGTGTGGACAATCCCACTGGACACGCAGTTGCGCAATCCTTTGTTTTACAGTTTACGCATTGCATCGGGTCATTAACCTTCAATCTGAAGAAACCAAATTTACTAATCCATCTGTTAAAATTTCCCCAGTGACAATATCCGGTGTTTATGCATCCATAGTTTCCGAAATAAGGCATTGTGAGGAATACTGCATACCACATAAAATCGAACAATATTATATAGATAAAGAAGAGGGGGTCGGTACCATATATGCTAATTCCAAAAATATGGTATGAGTTCAGAACAGAAAATAGGGCTCCAATGGCAAGAGATGCATATACTGTTAGTGAAACAACTCGGTATATTTTATTTCTTTCTCCTTCTCTGCTGATATATTTAGCCGTGGGTGAAGTTCTGTTAAACTTTTTCATGGAATCGTAAAATGTTCCCTGATACATCAGAGGTGCCGTGCAGAATACTGAACATAACTGCCTTGCCCCAAATAAAAGAGATAGGGTACCACTAATAAGGTATGTAAGAAGCATGGGAATAATTAGATAAGGGGCTAAACCTCCGCCTGTCCCAATACCCATAGACCAACCGATGAAAGGATAAATTTGTGCATTTGGAATTATGAAACTTGGGAGAAGAATTGAATATATGGCGTAGGCAAAAATAGTGAGACTCAACCTAATCTTATTTTCCAGTTCCCTTGTCTTAAGAATCTTAAAAACCACCAGAGATCCCATCTCAAAACCCATCATTATTAGAAACCAGGATGAGCCTGTTATGCTGGCAATAACTATTACGACATCATAAAGAAAAGAGAGGACGATATTGGTAATAGATCCGGAAATTGCAGCCAGTGACATTGCACTTATAAAATTAAAAGCACCAAAATACTGAAAGTCAAAAGTTGCTCCCATGCCAAATTCCGCAATGAATATGGAAACCAGAAAGGCGGTAGACCAGCGTCTATTGGCCAGCCAATATACCTTACTTCCTCCTTTAAAGTATTGGGTATTTACTATTGCATGGATATAAATGATCATCTCCACAATAATGGCAATGGAAACTATGGAATTCACGTAATCAAATTGATATAATAGGATCCCGGCCATCATCAGGCTGTAGGTCAATATAATCAATATGATATATCTGGCAAAACCGCCGTAGAGGAAATTCTGCCGGTACAGAGATTCGAAGAGATATACAAGAAGTATGGTCATTACCGCCCCTCCTGCAAATACTGAAACGGGAAGCCATAATGCATAATTCAAGGCAGTTGGCGTAAGAAACATTATCACTGATTGAAAGACAATAAATATGAATGGAAATTTATCCGTTTTTCTTATTGAAATTAAAGCAGTCAGGAACATTTCCAAAGCCATAGGAAAAATAAACCATAATGAGGAGATGGAATTGGAGATCAGTGACCAGGTATTGTAAAGAGAAACATAATGGAAAAATTGCCCTGAAATATATGAATTAAAATCAAAGCTCATTAAGAATTCATTAAGAAGCGTGGCAAAAATAATTATAAAAACATTGGTATTTAATACAATCTTAGAATCCTCAATGTACCTTATGAATAGAATCAGCGGATAAACCATTTCCAGTGACATTATCCCAAGAGAAAGAATAATAATGTTATCAAGGGAAAAATTATGAAATTCAAAAAAATACATTGCGGGACCTAAAAGCATCCCATTCATCATTGCCAATAAGAGATATACAATGATAATTCTCCATGGATTCTCCGGAAATCTTGAAAGATAAAGGATATATGATGCAATAATTCCCATTCCAATTGCCAGTATGGAAAAAATCGCCATTGAAATGAGATACATTTTACCTGATTATTCATAAAAGTTATTTAACGGTGATGAATCAAAAATATTTTTTTCTTTGAATGTATCCATCATGAATTTACATAATCCTGTAGTAATTTTCTCTTTCTTTGAAGATATTCTTCATCATCGATTATCTTATGTTCATTAAGCATTTTTAACTCATAAAGCTTTTTTCCAAGAGGGCTTAAATTATTTGGTGAATTAGTGTCTTTTTTTACATCAGGATTAGAGGCTGTTTGTGATTTGTTGGTTACCTCCGGTGTAGGATTACCAGCTTCAGGGACGGATGTTATTTCGGATTTTTCTTGAGGTCTCTGTTCCTTGGCAATTTTTACTGGTTTCGGATCAGCCTCATTGTCAGATTGACCAGAAATAGTTTCCTCTTCCTCTGATTCAGCAACATTAGGGGTGCCCTTACCTGAAGAAATATTTACCGATTTGCTACTGCTGGCATTTTCTTTAACCTGTTTCAGTGAATTATCAGATCCTTTATTTTCTTCCTTTACTTCAGGAGACATGGATTTTGGAGTTCCCATACCCGTGGGTTTGCTTCCAGAAACATTTGCAGTTTGGTTATTTTTGGGGTCTGAAGCAGTAGATTGATCCTGTGTGAGCTTGGTTCCACATTTTTGGCAAAATTTTGAACCTTCCGGAAGACTAGTTCCACACTTGGGACATGTTATCATAGGGAAAAAATATGAGATGGATATATAAAGATTAACTCTTGATAACTCCCGAATTCTTTATTATTTCATAAACAAATGTTCAACACCTTATAATAAGAATTAATTCGTATGGTTATAAAACACTGAATTTGAAGTATATGGCAGTCTTAGGGGGTTTCTTATTTCTTTATCCTTATGCATCTTCTCAATCAATGCCATATTGAAGCAACCCTTGCAGTCTTTAAAAGGATAATTATTTGAATAAATGGTTTAATAAGCTGACAAAGTGTACTTTCATCCATGACGCATATAAGTATCAGTACGTGATCCTCCTTATATTTACGGTTGCCTTCTTCGGTATCGCACAATTTTTCCAACTTTCATACAAAGTCAAAATTTTCGCTGGACTGCTCTCACTAATTGTATTTATTCAACGGGATCTTTATTCCTCATACCGGAATTTTGAACCGTTCTTAACGAAGGGCTTTAATGCCAAATAATATGTATATCATTGAAGAATACTTATCCATAGTCAATGCTCTATAATGTCAATCCGCTGATTTTCTATCCAAGTCAATTGTAATTAATTCAAGCAACTTTCTTTAATCACAACTAAATACTTTCAAAGCCTCGAAAAGGTCTCAACGTCAGTTATTTCAATGTTCATATTTTTTTGACCATTGCCAAAATAGGAATTTTTAAGGCATAGAATTAAAGGATCATACGAAATATTTCCAAGATGCAGCTTTATATTAAAGGATGATATTGATTAACATGGTATTATTATCACTGCATGTTAAAAGATGGCTTATCTTTATATTCTCTATAGTTCTAATTTCTGCCTTGTTTGGAGGTATTAGTGGTCATAACGATATACAGAGCAGGACAGATGCATCCACGATGAAAGGTAATATGCGTTTAACGCCATCAATTTATGGCAGCAATAATCAGGATGCGGGTTATGTTAAATATACATTGGTCATGTTTAACAACACCCTATTAAATGGCAATTTTCTTAATGGAAACGGTCTGGGTCCATTGGGAGAATTATATGATCCTTCCAACGGCTACATATACATTACTGATGCAGTATCCAACAATGTCACGGTGATAAACGGATCAATCAATAAGGTTATAGCAACAATTCCTGTTGGATTTACTCCAGATAGTATGGCATTTGATCCTTCAAATGGATATATATACGTGTCAGATTCTAATGCCCACAATGTCTCTGTTATAAACAGTGCATCTAATAAGGTTATAGCAACCATTTCTGTTGGTCCAATTCCTATGGGGATAGTTTATGATCCTTCAAACAGTTACATATATGTTACTAATTCCGCACCCAACAACGTTTCGGTTATAAACGGAACAAATAACAAGATAGTTTCATCAATTACGGTTGGATCCCGACCAACAGCCATCTTATATGATCCTTCCAATGGGTACATATATGTGACAGATTCTAATGCAAATACTGTATCAGTTATAAACGGCACAAATAGCAGGTTAATATCAACGATTCCAGTTGGAATAGATCCAAGAGGCATTTCATACGATCCTTCCAATGAGCACATATACGTAACAAACATCATTTCCGACAATGTCACGGTTATAAACGGATCAACCAACAAAGTCGTAACAACAATAAATGTTGGCTCATACCCACTAGGAGCAGCATATGATCCTTCCAATGAGCACATATACGTAGCAAATGAAGAATCTAACAGCGTTTCAGTTATAAACGGAACAACAAGCAAGTTAATATCAACGATTCCGGTTGGATTATACCCAAGATGCACTGCATATGATCCTTCCAATGAGCACATATACGTGACAAATGGGCAATCTAACAACGTTTCAGTTATTAACGGAACAAATAACAAGATAGTTACATCTATTTCTGTTGGAGTATCACCCCTCGGCGTAATTTATGATCCTTCAAACAGTTACATTTATGCAGCGGAATCCAGTACAAACAGCGTGGCGATTATAAACGAAACAACCAACAAAGTCATAACTGCAATTCCTGCTGGTTTGGACCCTGTTGAACTAGCTTATGATCCTTCCAATGGAAACTTATACGTGACAGATGCTCTTGCCAACAATGTTTCAGTTATAAACACTTCCACAAGTAAACTAATAGGGACAATTCCAGTTGGAGTATATCCAGAAAGTATAGCTTACGATCCTTCCAACGGTTACATATATGTTTCTAATTCCGAATCAAACAATGTCTCGGTTATAAACGGAGCAACTAACAAGGTCATAGCAACAATAGACGTCGGCTCAAACTCTTTTCAAGAAGCATATAATCCTTCCAACGGTTACATATATGTAGCGGATAGTAAGAATATTTCAGTTATTAATGGATCAACTAACAAGGTCGAAACAACAATAAATGTTGGCTCGGAACCTTTCGGAATAGTGTATGATTCTTCCAACGGTTACATATATGTAACGGATCCTAATGCCAACAATGTAACCGTTATAAACGGATCAACCAATAAAGTCGTAACAACAATAAATGTAGGCTCATACCCACTAGGAGCAGTATATGATCCTTCCAATGAGTACATATATGTGACAGATCTCAGTTCTAATCAGGTTTCGGTTATAAACACAACAACAAACAGCGTTATTGCAACAATTGGCGTTAATTCTGGTCCAATTTCGGCTGCCTACGACTCTTCTGATGGTTATTTATATATATCAAACATTATATCAGGATCTATTAGCATTATATCTACTGAAAAGCAAGTAAAGGAATATTCAATAACATTCAAAGAAACAGGATTACCGTCTGATATGATGTGGTATGTGAACGGCACCAAAACATTTGAACATGTAGCGTCCCCGGCAAACATAACATTCTCTTTACCGAACGGAAACTATTCATTCAAAGTAACAAATTTCAGTGATTTTTATACAACAACAAACGAGATCTATGTCACAATAAATGGGAATAATGTTACCGAAACCATCAACTACTATCATTATGCATACATAATAGGAATGGTATCTCCAACTAACGCCAGCTTGTCTGTGAACGGAAAGGAGGTGACTGTTTCATCATCTGGTTTATTCAATGTATCAGTAACGGCTGGAACGTATGAAATCGAAGCCACAGCATCAGGTTACATATCCTACTACGGTAACACAACACTCAATTATGGAAATGTAACAAACATCACAATAGATCTGAAACCTATATTATCGAAATCCTCTTCTCAATCAAATACGAATCTCTATCTAATAATCGGGTTATTAGCTTCCGCTACTGTTATTGCAAGTGTTATATATTTAATGAGAAGAAGAAAAGGTGCCGAAATAATGAACTAATATTCAAATCAATTCATATATACATTTATTTAGTGGTACCAATTTTACATTTTTTCCTTATCTATTACTTATTTGCCTAAGTGTTCGGATTTCATTCTATTTCCTATGAAGTATTAAACCGGGCTATGAGATCAAATTGATAAGTAAACGAATTTGAATTGTTACAAATGGAAGAAGTGGTGACGTATATTGAAAACAACAAACATTTTAATTGACCCTAAACATTCAAATCATTATGAAAGAGTTTAAGCTGGATCAACTAGACCTGGATATTCTGGAAATATTAGAGCACGATTGTTCTTTGACATACAATGAAATTGCACAAAAGCTTTCAAAGAACATATGGACTGTTAGAGACAGATTAACTCTCTTAAGGAAGAGGGAAATTCTCAAGGGTTGCAGGGCAGTTATAGATTATTCAAAAATGGGGTATGGATGTAAGGCATTGATAAGTTTTAATATACTCCCTGAAAAAATTGATGAATTCATAGCAGAGATAAAAAAGGTAAGCCGAATAAAGAATTTCACTCTTACCACAGGCACCAGAAGATTTCATATTGAGTTGGTTGGTGATGATTGCAGTGAGACCAGAAGCTATGCGAGAAAGCTTCTCCCTAAATTTGACATAGAGGATATTGATTTTGAAGTGATTCTTGACCAAATTCCATAGATTATTAAGTTGTTGGAATATAATCCAAATCCAACCTTACACAATTTTTGTGTTTATTTTACAGAATAAGGAAATAATTTGTAAGGTAATCGTTTATATATTGGCGAATTAAGTGTTTATGAAAAACAATTCACGAGAAATGGAAAAAATAGAGGAATTTGCAAAATCCACACTTGGCGGTATGCCTGAAGTAATAAAATTGCTAGGCAACCATAATGTTGACCTTGCCAAGGAACAATTTAGGGAAAATACTGAATTATATCTTGGAAGAACAAACGTTCCTAAAAAAATCCTCCCTTTGATAGCTCTTGCGGTTTCACTGGCAAATGGACAGTCAAGCTCCGCAATGATACATTTCAAGTTGGCTAAAAGCTTCGGAGCTCAGATGCTGGAAGTTCTCGATGCCATAAAAGCATCCAAAATGGCGGTAATGTCGTCCACCATGAGCGTTATGAAATCAATTGTGCCTATTATGGAACGGCATTCAGGTAAGAAAAACTCACCTGATGAAGTTAATAAAGTTATTGAGAACATAAAAAAAGAATCAGGATTTAATTCCATTCCACTAAGCCTTGAAAGCACTGCAATGTTATCCATTGATATGGTTAGTGAGCATATGAAAGAGAAGACCGAACTCCTTTCACCATTTATGCTGGATCAGAAGTACATGTACCTGATGGCATTTAGCGTCGAAGTATCATTAAGTTTCGACGAGTGTGCTCAAATCTATCTGGAAAAATTCTTCTTAAGTGGCGGGACCAAGGGTGAAGCGGAAGATGCCATTTCCATTGCGAGATTTATTACGGGAAATAAAGTAATAACATCAGCCATTGAGATTCTCAAATGGTAATCGATTATTTCATATCAAGGGTGAAAATTAAATGAGGAAGAGCATATTAACACTTTTTGGTTCCGAATGGTTTGGTGTAAGCATATCCACACTTGCTGTTGCACAGGTTTACATACTTTTTTCTGGAGAATTCAGTAATTTATTTTTTAACTATGTTGCTGAGATTCTTACACTATTTGGACTTACCATATTTGTAATTGTCTTTATCGTATGGGTAATACGAGCTTTCATCATATCAGACGGGGTTTTCTCTCACTGGAATAATCTTACCCGGATGAGCTTTGTATCTCTTATACCCATAACAATGTTTGTTGGCACTTACCAACTCATCTATTATTTTGGCATATCTCAAGCATCTGCAGAAATTTCCTTAATTATCTATTATTCCAATTACATCCTGGCATTATTACTGGGGGTATTACTGGGTTACCGTCTATATACAAAGCCAATTAACCCCGGCGAACTAAATTATTCCATTGTTATACCGCCTTTGGCAATAGGAACAAGTGTTTTTCTTGCTGGGCCATTAATGAAATTTTATGGGGGAATTGAGGCACAGACGATGTATTTCCTTGTGCTTGTTGGCCTTGGCATATTTTTCTTTCTCTTTCTTTTCATCGGTTCGCTTGCACTGGCAGGACACGTGACAACCAAAACTCCGGACTCTTTACCGACTACCATGTTACCCGTAGGTATTTCAAGTTTAATCATTATCAATCTCTTCTCAATAGCCGGATTTGGTAAAATAGATCAGATATCGATTTCGATTTCAACCGTGGAATTTTTATCTATTATTTTATGGGGATTTGAAGTTTGGAATTTCCTGGTTGTTTTAATTCTCATATTTACAAATCCTGCCAGAGGTAAACTCAGTGTATGGGCTTATGGTTTTCCCCTTGGACTGTTTGCCACTTCCACTATGAGGATATATACATTCACACAATTTACAATTCTATTATGGATATTTGCAGCAATTGGCATAATGCTAACAATACTTTGGATCTACGCATGGAT
>JAJZJZ010000035.1 GCA_021809755.1 Thermoplasmata archaeon | reverse complement strand
AGCTTATTTCTATTTAACATTCACAATGAGATTCATAGGTTTAATGGGTAAGGAGAAGTTCTGGAAAATAGGAGCCATACTAATTATAATATCTGTAGTTCTATTTTCAATATCAATACTTGCTGTTTATGGAAGTGTGTCAACCCATGATAATGTGAATTTTCACCAAACTGGAAAAAGTATCTCGTATAAATATTATGTGAATGAGGGGAATACAATTCAATATTCCATAAAGGTAGTCAATGGAACCAACTTTTCAGTATCCAGCTTCCTCTTGACTCCAGGTGGGGTTAAATCAAACAGCATGAACTTTACAGGTTCAAGCGCTTCCAGTTCCGTCATAGCTACAACTTCTGGTAACTGGACACTTACTGTGACAAGCAATAACAATTCAAATCTTACTTTAGATATATATTTTGGTAACCTTCCAGCATATGAGGGGGATGCTGTGATTTATGGCTTCACCCTGCTAGTCGTGGGAATAGGATTGATCGGCATATATTACATGATAAAGAGAAGAGAAAATGAAAGAATTGGTAGAAGATATAGATCTTAATTTTTTATAAGACAATGCCAATTGCCAAGTTTAATATTTTTTCTTTCGTTAATCCTCAATGCGATATGTTGTGATTACAGGTGGAGTTCTTTCCGGAATTGGAAAGGGAACCATCGCCTCAAGTATTTGTTATCTGCTTAAGAATAGTGGGCTAAGAGTGACTGCCCTGAAGATTGATCCATACCTTAACTATGATGCTGGAACAATGAATCCATACCAGCACGGAGAGGTCTTTGTCCTGGACGATGGAAGCGAGGTTGATCTGGACCTGGGGAATTATGAAAGATATCTCAACAAGAATCTCACAGGGGATAACAACCTAACCACTGGCAAAATTTACAAAGAGGTAATTGAGAGGGAGAGGAGGGGAGAATACCTTGGAAGTACCGTTCAGATTATCCCGCATATTACAAACGAAATCAAGAGAAGAATAAAGAAGGTGGCAAATTCCGAACCTCTAGATGTGATGATTATAGAGGTTGGAGGAACGGTTGGTGATATTGAATCCATGCCTTTCCTTGAAGCCATAAGACAGCTAAGGAGAGAAGAACCCGGCAAAGTGCTTGTTGGGCATGTTACTCTGGTTCCATCCGTTGGTTCTAACGAAGAATTAAAAACAAAGCCAACACAGCATAGTGTCAAGAGCCTCAGAGAAATTGGTATTCAGCCAGACCTGATTCTTGGAAGATCCTCTAAAAAGCTTGACCCTGAATCGAAAAGAAGGATAGCACTATTCACAGATGTTCCGGAGGAGTCCGTAATAAGTGTACACGATGTTTCCAATGTATATTTAATACCTGAAATAATGGAAAAACAGGGCGTTGTTGAGATTATAAAGAAAAGCCTCGATCTTGTTTCCCAGCCCTTCAATGATATATGGACAACGTACAGAAAAAATATATTGTACCCTCAAGCGGAGGTTACAATTGCTGTTGTTGGTAAGTACACTGAACTCCACGATGCATACTTCTCCCACAAAGAGGCATTCACACATGTTACAGGTGAAACAGGAATAAAAACAAATCTCAGATGGATTGATTCAGACTCTCTGTCTTTGGACAAATCACCACTTGTAGGGGTTGATGGTATTCTCATACCTGGAGGATTTGGCTATAGAGGTGTTGAAGGAAAAATAATCGCTACAAGAAAAGCCAGGGAAGAAAGGATCCCTTTTTTGGGAATCTGTCTTGGATTCCAGATTTCAGTAATTGAATATGCAAGAGACGTTTTGAATCTTGCCAAGGCAAACAGTTCAGAGTTTGATTCCTCAACGCCAGATCCAGTTATAGATATACTTCCTGAACAAAAGGATGTTAAGGATATGGGCGGAACAATGCGACTTGGAGCCAAACGGGTTATGATAATGGACAATACCCTGGCTATGAGTTTATACAACTCTCCAGAAATTTATGAACGGCACAGACACAGATTTGAGGTAAACCCTCTCTATATAGAAAGACTTCAGGAAGCAGGTATGATTTTCTCAGGAGTGGATGATGAGGGAACTAGAATGGAAATAGCTGAATTGAAAGATAGAGATAACTTCATTGCCTCTCAATATCATAGTGAGTTTAAATCAAGACCGTTAAATCCATCAAAGCTTCATTTGCATCTTGTGAAGAAAGCTTTAGAATATAAAGAAAACCGGAAAGAAGAATTAATCAGAGCCGGGAGCTGATATTAACGTCCATTGAATACAATGAATATATTTCCAGAATGAAGGAAAGAGTTGAGGAGTGTTATTCAATAGCCGAACAGTGCAGAAGTAAAGGTTTTGATGTCAAGGATTTTGTTGAAATTCCTCTGGCAGCTGATATGGCAGAGAGGGTAGAAGAACTTCTCTCCATAAAGGGAATAGCCCAGGATATTAGGGATTTGTCAGGGCAGATGAGCAGGGAAGAGGTTTCTCTTGAAATGTCAAGAAGGGTGGTCAAGAGATACCTTAAGGATGGCAGGGAAACTGCTTTAGAAAAGGCTGTAAGAACTGGTCTTGCTATCCTGACGGAGGGGATTCTTGTGGCACCGTTAGAGGGTATTACGGGATTAAAAATTTTGACTAACAAGGATGGAAGTGAGTATGTCTCAGTTACTTATGCAGGACCAATTAGAGGGGCAGGTGGAACTGCTCAAGCCCTCAGTGTACTCATAGCTGATATTGTAAGGAGAGATCTCAACATTGGAAAATATATACCGTACGATGATGAAGTCGAACGGTATATTGAGGAGATTCAGAGTTATAACAGAGTAAAACACCTGCAGTATTTACCAACACCTGATGAAATAAAGACTGTCGTGAGAAATTGCCCTGTATGTATTGATGGCGATGGAAGCGAGCAGGAAGAGGTATCTGGTCACAGAGATATGGAAAGGGTCTCCACAAACCGTATCCGTGGAGGAATGTGTCTTGTCATCTGTGAAGGAATCATCCAGAAATCAAAGAAGATCCTGAAACATACAGATAAGCTCAAGATAGACGAATGGAGCTTTCTCAACGATATAGGGAAAACAAAAATAGACAGCGAAGATTCAAAATCCAGTAAATTTCTTCACGATATTGTTGCGGGGAGACCTGTTTTCTCACATCCAGGAGCACCGGGCGGTTTTCGTTTAAGATATGGAAGATCAAGGGTATCCGGACTTGCGGCTGCATCCATCCATCCTGCGTCTATGGAAATAGTGGAAGAATTTATTGCCACTGGCTGTCAGCTCAAGGTGGAACTTCCCGGAAAGGCTGCCGCAATAACTCCATGTGATACCATTGATGGTCCCATGATTCTTACCAAATCAGGGAAACATTTGAGACTCAAAACTAGAGAACAGGCCAGAGAATTACTCCATGAGGTTGAAAGAATAACTGATATGGGAGAGATTCTCTTCTCCTATGGGGACTTTCTGGAAAACAACAGGAACCTGGAACCATCATCCTTTTCTGTTGAATGGTGGAACCATATTGCAAAGAAGGAAGGATTGACTAAGGAATTATTTAACCCTACCGATGCAGCAACTGCTTTTCGAATATCTAAAGAGTTCAACATACCGCTTCATCCAAATTTCAACCTCTTCTGGCATGACCTGAATTGTCCAGAGATACTAAGACTAAGAGAACTAGTCAAACATGCTAAATCAAATGGGTTGTTCCCCGTGGTTGAGATGGATGATGAAATACTTGAAATCCTTGTAAAGCTCGGTTGTGAGTTTACATTAGGGGACAAAAGCATCCAAATAAACGATAATGGGATACTTCTTGAAACCTTTGCCTCAGAAGATATACCTGAGAACGCCTTAGAAATTCATGACCCGCTAAAACTCATTAGTATGATATCTAGGGTGGAGATTAAGGCAAAAGCTCCTACAAGAATCGGAGCACGTATGGGAAGACCGGAAAAGGCTGGAGACAGGAAGATGAAACCCAAGGTTCATATGCTCTTCCCTCTGGAGAACCTTGGCGATACCAGAAGACTTCTGAGTAACGCCATTAAGAACAGTTCAGGTCAATATGAAGCCGAATTTCTTTCAAGAAAATGCCTTTCCTGTGGAACAGAATCCCCGGCACCAATTTGTCCAGTATGCGGCAAGCATACGGAAGAAAACACAACCAAAAAGGGATCGGTTGATATACAAATTCTCTTGAATTCTGCTATGAAAAGACTCTCTCTTGATGAGGAAAAGTTGCCCCAGGTTAAAGGTGTCAAGAAACTCATGTCAAAAAGAAGAGTCGCTGAGCCTTTGGAAAAGGGCATACTTAGAGCCATAAATGATGTGTCTGTAAATAAGGACGGAACCTGCAGATATGATATGACAGATATCCCTCTTACACATTTCCGTATGGATGAAATTCAGCTTCCAGCAAATAAAGCAAAAGAGCTTGGCTACAATGAAAAGATGAATGAAATATTTCCCCAGGATGTGATTATACCTTGGGATTGTGGTGAATATCTCCTACGAGTATCAAAATATGTTGATGATCTCCTTGTGAAATATTATGGAATGCCGCCGTTTTATAAATGCAATGATCCAGAAGATCTTATTGGTCAGATTGTTATTGGACTTGCCCCTCACACCTCCGGCGGAATTGCGGGAAGAATTATAGGATTTACAAGTGCTGGAGGTTGTTATGCACACCCATTCTTCCATGCAGCGAAGAGGAGAAACTGCGATGGAGATGAGGATAGCGTTATGCTTCTCATGGACGGTCTCCTTAATTTTTCCAGAGAATTTTTACCTTCAACAACAGGAGGTTTAATGGATGCCCCTCTGGTTATGACCATGGAATTGAGGTATGACGAAGTTGACAAAGAAGCCCTGAACCTTGATACCCTATCCGAATACCCTCTCGAATTCTATAATGCAGCAGAAGAGAGGATGAGTCCTGTAAAGCTTGAGGAAATGATGATGCCAATGAAAAATTTTGTGCAGAAATATGGAACAATGAGGGGTATTTCATTTACATTTGATACTGGTGACATAAATGCAGGCGTTGAAGAATCAGCATATAAGACACTGGGTACAATGGAAGAAAAGATAGATAAGCAGCTTGATCTGGCCAGAAAGATTCGGGCAGTTAACGCTGATGATGTTGCTAACAGGCTTATAAATTCACATTTTCTTCCTGATATGTACGGAAATCTCCGTGGGTTCTTCACACAGGAATTCAGGTGCACTTCCTGCAATGCGAAATATAGAAGAGTTCCACTAAACGGTAAATGCAGGAATTGTGGAAAAGATGGCCTCGTTCTCACGGTTCATAAAGGAGGAGTGGTAAAATACATGGAGGTTACCAAAAAAATAAGTGAGAATTTTAACCTTGAACCTTACCTAATGATGAGAATAGAAAACCTGTTCAGAACCATTAATAATTCATTCAAGGAAAAGGAGCAAAGTACCAATACCCTTGAGGAATATCAGACGGTGACTCCATGAAGGGATCCCTTTTTATAACAGGTCCGGCAGGAACTGGTAAATCAACGCTTGCAGGTTCATTGAAAGAATGGATGCAGAAGCAGGAAATCGATTCAATAATAGTCAATCTTGATCCCGGTGCTGAATATATCCCATATGAGGCTGACATAGACATACGGGAATGGATATCCATTTCCCAGATAATGAGTGAATTCAATCTTGGTCCAAATGGGGCACAAATTGTTGCTTCAGATATGATACTTGAGAATCTTGATGCACTCCGGGATGCTCTTGGAGCATACGAAGACTATTATGTAATTTTTGACACCCCAGGACAGATAGAATTATTCAGTTTCAGGCCATCTTCATCTATAATGGTGGATGCCCTTTCAGGCAATCAGGCCATGATTGCCTTTGTAGCGGATTCCATCATAAGCTCCACTCCATCCGGATTTATCTCCCAGAAACTCCTTTATGGATCAATAATGTCAAGGTTTCTCAAGCCTGCCATGTTCGTCCTGAATAAGTGTGATCTCATTTCAGATGAGGAAATTAAGAGAATTGAGTCATGGGAATCTTCAACTGATGCCCTTAATGAAGATTTCATGAATGAAAGAGAGGAGTCAAATAAGCAATACTTTGTCTCAATAATTTCAGCTTTCCGGGAGAGCGGATTAATGACCAAGATTCATAAGGTTTCTTCCAAGGATATGTCCGGACTAGAGGATGTTTACTCTGACATGTCGCTCTTCTTCACAGGAGGGGAGGACTATGACACCTTATATAAAGATGATTGAAAACATGGGATTTTCTACCTTTTCTGTCTATTAGAAATCCTGTTTAATAAATAATCTTTAACAAAAGGTTAAAAACGCATAATGCTTGAAGGTTTAATGCCTTCAACTTCCAGATGCATCATTTGTAGAATGCCCATTTTTAAGGGGCTATATTGTTCAGATTGCCAAAGTGAACTTGGAAGGACAAGAACGGCTGATGAAGTTCCTCTTGAACAATGGTTAGAACAAAAAAGGATGAGGGCGTCTGTGGAAGGTTCCACAAACACAACAATAGAAGATTTTTTCCAGATAGCATAAGTTCACCATGACTGGAAATTCTTAATTTCATAGTTCCAGCAATTACCCATATTGTGATTTGTCCCCCGAAACTCTTCTATTAACTACTTTATTTATTTTATTGTTAATAAAATCAAATAATTTTTAAACCATTGCCCGATCTAGGTCTGGTGAAACAATGACAGAAAAATGGGAGAAAAAAACAACACTAAAACCAAAGGGACTAGATGGAATTTCAGACCAGCAAATCGAGTACCACTTTGAGACCCACTACAATGGATATGTATCAAAACTGAATGAAATCTGGGAAAAGATGCAGACCGTTGACAGATCAAAGGCCAACCAGAATTACAGCGAGTTTAGAGAATTAAAGTTGGAAGAGACTTTTAACTATGATGGGTCGCTTCTTCACGAACTCTATTTCGGAAATCTCCACAGTGGAAGTTCTTCTGCTCCTGAGAGCTTTAAAAACCAGGTAGCAAAGGATTTTGGATCATATGAAAAATGGCTGGAAGACTTTAAAGCAACAGGAATAGCCTTCAGAGGATGGTCTCTGCTTGTATTTGACCTTAACACCGGAAAGCTAAGAAACATTGGAGCAGATGTTCACAATACAAATGGAATATGGAATGCAATTGTTATCCTTTCACTGGATGTCTATGAGCATGCATACTATACAGACTATGGACCTAAGAGAGCCCCATACCTTGATGCATTCATGAAGAATGTAAATTGGGCAGAAGTTGAGAAGAGACTGCAGAAGGCCCAGAAAGCCTACGAAATATTCAAATAATCCAATATGGGGTTTTCCCCACCAACCACTTTTTAATAGATTGAAGTTGTCTTTAAGAAAGACTTTACTCACTTAATATTGGTTTTATATTTGTTCTTACCTCTTCAAAAAGCTAATTAAGCAATGCATAATGGGAAAAATTAGGGGGCATCATGGAAAAAAGGGATTATCCCAAGATCAGTGAAATTCTACCTTTGGTTAAATCATATTTGTCCTCTGAAATTTCAGGGATCATCCAACAAAGAGTCAAGGATTTTGAATCGTTGAAGAATTCTTCTGAAGAAATTCTTTACTCTGAGCTTTGCTTTTGCATCCTCGCTGCAAATACATCTGCAGAACTTGGCCTAAGAACTCAAAGCGTAGTTGGGCCAAAAAATTTTCTTACCATGAAAAGAGAGGATTTAAGGGATCTCCTCAAATCAATTCATTATCGATTCTACAATGTTAGGAGCGGATTTATAAGCGAAAACAGATGGATTGCAGATGACCTACCGTCACTAATTAAAAATGAAAAACCATGGGAACTGCGGGAATACTTTGTTGAGAACCTCAAAGGAATTGGCTATAAAGAGGCTTCACATTTCATGAGAAACGTTGGAATTTTTGATTTTGCAATACTTGACAAACATATATTGAGGATGCTTTCTGAAGGATCTGAGCCAAAAAAGATCACTTCTCCTTCCAGATACTATGAATATGAGAAAGAACTCATTGAAAAATGCAAAGAATTCTCACTAAAACCTGGTGTCCTTGATCTCTATTTGTGGTACATTGCAACTGGAAAAATTATAAAGTGATTATTTGGAGATTAATCTCCTCATAACAAACTGCAGAATTCCGCCATTTCCAAAATATTTGCATTCGATTTCTGTATCAAGCCTTGAGATAACTTCCTCGGAACCCTCCTTTCCATTATTGTCAGTGAATGTCACTTTTGCCTTTGAGGAGGGTTTGGCGATATTATCCACTATGACATTAACCGGCTTTGAGGGATCAATGTTCAGATATTTGAAATTCCTGCCCTTCAAAAATTGCAATGGAAGCACTCCCATTCCCACCAGATTGCTTCTGTGAATTCTTTCATAGCTCTCTGCAATAACTACCTTAACCCCGAGAAGGTATGGTCCTTTTGCAGCCCAGTCCCTGGATGAGCCTGTTCCATATTCTTTACCTGCAAAAACTATGCTTCCCAAATTCCTCTTGGAATATTGTTCAGAGGCATCAAAAAGCCATGTGACTTCTCCAGAGGGGAATAACTTAGTATAAGGTCCCTGCTTATCCACAAGCAGGTTCTGGATCCTATTGTTTCCAAAGGTGCCTCTCATCATCACTTCATGATTGCCGCGTCTTGAACCAAACGAATTGAAGTCTTCATAGGTTACTCCATGAGATGTAAGATATTTACCTGCAGGGCTATCCTTTGAAATGTTTCCAGCTGGGGATATATGATCTGTAGTTACAGAATCTCCAAGTACAGCTAACACAGCAAGATTATTAAATTGCCCCGATACTTTCTCCTCTTCCTTAGTAAAATTCTGGAAAAAAGGCGGATTCCTAATATATGTGCTTTTTTCATCCCATTTGTATATGTCCCCGGATGGTGCTTTCAGATTATTCCACATTTCACTGAAGTTTCCTATATTCTTATAATTGGACTCGTACATTGATTCCGTGATTTTTTTATTTATAATTTCAGTTATTTCGCTTTCAGACGGCCATATGTCTCTAAGGTAAACTGGTTTTCCGTCTTTGGAGGTACCAATCGGTTCCTTTTCCATATCTATTATGATCTTTCCAGCAAGTGCAAAAGCTACCACGAGAGGTGGTGACATCAGATAGTTTGCTTTTACGCTCTTGTGTATTCTTGCTTCGAAATTCCTATTCCCTGACAGTACCGCCACAGTTGAGAGATTTTCTGAATCAATAGCTTGTTCAATCACTTCCGGGAGCGGTCCAGAATTGCCTATACATGTTGTGCATCCATATCCAACAAGATAGAATCCCAATTCATCCAGATATCTTTGCAAACCGCTTTGCTCCAAATATGAGGTAACAACCCTTGACCCGGGAGCCAGGCTTGTTTTCACTTTTGGAGAGACCGTTAATCCTTTTTCAACGGCCTTTTTAGCCAGAAGTCCAGCACCAACCATAACTCTTGGATTGCTAGTATTTGTACAGCTGGTAATTGCAGCAATTACAACATCTCCTTCGGAGAGAGTTTCCTCTCTTCCTGATATTTTTATCTTTTCAGTCTTCAGGCTAACCTGAACTGTTTGGCCCTTTCCTGATTGTTTGGCACCTGATTCTTCCATGAATTTGAGAAAGCTTCTTCCCGCATCCTTAAGTTGAACTTTTTGCTGTGGAAGTTTTGGTCCAGCAATAACTGGAACAATGCTTTCCAAATCTATATCAATGATTTCGCTGTATTCCGCTCCACCTGTATATGCAAAGAGTCCCTGTGCTTCAAAATATTTCTTTACCAGTGCAATTTGCTCTTCTGATCTCCCCGTTATTCTCAGGTATGATAGGGTTTCATCGTCTATGGGAAACAGAGCCATAGTGGCTCCATATTCAGGACACATGTTGGATACAGTTGCCCTGTCAGGCAAGGAAAGACTCTTAATACCGCTCCCAAAGAATTCAACGAATTTTCCCACGACCTTTGCCTTTCTGAGAATTTCCGTTACGGTAAGGACCAGATCTGTCGCGGTAATTCCGGATCGAAGAGAACCATGAAGGTTTACGCCCACAACGCTAGGCGTTTGAAAGGTGACAGGCTGTCCCAGCATTGCTGCTTCTGCCTCTATTCCACCTACACCCCACCCCGCAACTCCAAGTCCATTGACCATTGTCGTGTGTGAATCCGTACCTACTAGAGAATCAAAATATGCAAATTCTTCATTTCCTTCTTTCTTTGTATAAACGAGCTTCGCAAGATACTCCAGATTTACCTGATGCACAATTCCTGTTGATGGTGGGACTATCCTCAGGTTCTTCATGCTTCCCTGGGCCCATTTCAGAAACTGGTACCTTTCTCCATTTTTTCGGAACTCTTCCTCAACGTTTTTCTGGAACGATTCATCATCTCCGAAGTAATTAACCTGAACCGAGTGATCTATTACCAGATCAACGGGAACTTCTGGCTCTATAACATCGGGATCTTTGCCAAGGCGAACTACGGTATCCCTCATAGATGCGAGATCGACTATGGCTGGAATACCTGTGAAATCCTGCATTAGAACTCGTGAAACCGTAAAGGGTATTTCTGAGTCAGCAGGTTCCTTCGCATTCCATTCAAGAATATTTTCAATATCTTTTTCATTGGCAAGACCTTTTGTCGAATTCCGGATTACAGATTCAAGTACAATTCTAAGTGAAAATGGGAGTCTTGAGATATTATGATTCTTTGACTGCAGTTCAGGCAATGAAAAATATTTGAACTTTTTACCATTCAGCTCCAATTCTTTAATTATTGCATATTTTGACATATTAGGTAATTTTGTTGGAGTAGAAATAATCTTGTGACCTCCTCATCAAAGATCGCTTGCGGAATCACCATGAGCTTGAATTCCTCTTGGACCGAAGGTGCTCGTTCGTTCATGATAACCTTGTGACTTTAAAGATTTATGCAGGCATGAAGCAATATGCTATCCAACCACTTTCACTTCTGTCTACAAGCCGACGATGCAAGACGTTTAGAAAAATAATATGGATTTCACTCACTTGCGTTAAATTTTCTCTATGTGAGTCCTATGAAAGCAATTTCAGTATATTTGATGAAACCCTTATGAATTCATAAGAACCAATTTAAATAGCTTATCGATTTGAAAAAGACTATTATTATGAAAATTGATGAATGCTTCCTTGAATGAAAATAGTTAAACTTAAGCATGATTTTGAATTGGTATACCATGACACAAAAAATAAGGGACGTTGAAATCTTTGAAATTGGTGATCTCTCAAATGAATTATCCTCTCCATGGAGTTCAACCATGCTAATATTGCGATTAACAACCGATGATGGAAAAGTAGGCTATGGGCAAGCTCCAACTACACTAATGACCCTTCCTGTCCTTGAGAGCCTTAATGAGGTTAAGCGGTCTTTTCAAGGAAAAGATGTCTTCTCCTTGGGTAAGAATATAATGGATTTCTATAAAAATTCCTTCTATCTTAGCAGATCCATGGAGGCAACATCTGCATTAAGTGCCTTTGACATTGCTTCCTGGGATCTCATTGGGAAATATGTGGGCGAGCCCATATTTAATCTGCTTGGAGGCACTGTAAGGGATAAAGCCAGAATGTATGCAAATGGCTGGTATTCAGGTTGCAAAACTCCAGATGATTTCGTAACACGAGCAAAAATCGTTGCGAAAAAAGGAATAACTGCAATAAAATTTGATCCTTTTGGAAGCGCATATGATCACATAGACAGGGAAAGCCTTCAAAATGCATCATCTATTGTTGAAGCATTGAGGAACGAATTTGATTTTTCCCTGGATCTTCTAATAGAATTCCACGGTAGATTTTCAATGGATGCCGCGGTAAAAGCAACCGCTGAACTTGATAAATATTCATGCATGTTTTTTGAAGAACCCCTTCACCCTGAACTCGAGGATCTTCTTCCCGTCCTAAGATCAAGAATTTCAACTCCGGTTGCACTAGGAGAACGGATATTGAATGCCAGAGATTTCGCAAGAAATATTTATGGGGAAAAGGTTGATATTATACAGCCGGATGTAACCAATTGCAGGGGGATAACGGAATTGAGAAATATTTATGCCATAGCGGATTCAAGGGGAATGCCAGTGGCCCCACATAATGCCTTTGGACCAGTTCAGACGGCCGCCACACTGAATGTGGATCTTACAATGCAAAATTTCATTATACAGGAAAGTTTCGAGGAATACTGGCCTGAGTGGAAGAAGAAAATAGTTAAATCTGGATACAGCATTGAGAATGGATATTTGAGATTGGCAGGGAAGGAAGGATTGGGAATAGTCATAGATGAAAAAATTCTTGATGAGCATCAGATCAAAGGAATGGAGCCATTAAACCCTTCTGAACCGCCATGGGTTGTGTCAGATACATGGAAGAATGGTGAAGACAATTGAGCGAACTTGAAATGGATGAGATCAATAAGAAAATAATCGAATTAGAGGAAGTCAAGAATTCAATAAGCAAAGATATAAAAAGAGCTCAGGATAAGCAAAAAGAACTTGAGGGTATTATTGCAAAGCTCAAAACACTGACAGCAGAGAAAGATGAAGGAAAGAAAACTGCTATTGTGGAAGAAATTGCAGTTGGTAATACAGCAGAAAAAAAGACAATTGAAGATCGTCTTTCATCTGGAATAAAGAAAGTTGATGAGCTCATGCTTGGTGGAATTCCTGTCTCATCAAATTTAGTGTTATTTGGTCCGCCCTTTTCAGGAAAAGAAACGCTTGCATACAATTTTGCTGCCCAATCAATACTTGAATCAGTGCCAATTGTAATTATAGCTGCAGATAAAGATATCAGACAAATAAAGAAGGAAATTGCAAGAATACTTGGGGAAGATCTTGAGCTTGTTGACAAGATGGAAGCAAATAAAATCCTCCGCTTTATCGATCTTTATTCAAGATCCATACAGATGTCATCTCCATCAAAATATGCTGTGGTTATAGATAATGTAACTAATGTTAGTGCTCTTATGAAGTCCCTAGATACAATTGCAACGGAGCTGGAGGCATCCTACGGGTATTACAGGATGCTATTTGTATCGCTTACAGCATATATACCGCAACTGGATGAAAAACTGTTAATGAGATTTATTCAACAGTTCGTCCAGAAAAGGAAGGCCGAAAATGGAACTGCTATGTACCTCCTTGAATATGGCCTTTTTGAACAGAAAGTTTACGAAACTATAAGCTACATGATGGATGGCGCCATTGAGTTCAAGATCGCAAATTCAAAACAATATATTCGTATAGTTGGTTTGGGTAATGTGAAATCAAGGGAATGGATTGAGGTATATCCGCGGCCTACTACCTTCGATCTCGGTTCTTTCTCTCTTGAAAGGGTTAGATAAAATTCAATCTTTCTCCTTTTTACAATTATTTAAGAATGAATTTAGGATAACGTTAGCATGGCAAGATTAGTATTACACGAAAGGAACGTACCTTACGCCATAAAAGTCGGGGATCAGGAAGTGCATATATGTGCATGCGGACTCTCAGGCAATAAACCATATTGCGACGGTACACACAAAAAGACGCTGGATGAGAAGGATCAGACTTTTATGTATGATAAAGAAACAAGAACAAAACTTACTTCATTCTACCCAAAAAATTAATTTTCTTTCTCTTATAATATTTTTTCACTTCTAATGTTTTAAATACAAGTATAAATTGTTGCTTTGATAGAAGATGGAAGCAAAACATAACCATGGAAATATGAATCAAGGATGTGGATGTGGAAGAAACGCCTCAGCAGAGCCCCAGCAAGGATGTGGATGTGGATCGGGGCACGGACATCAACATATGCAAACCTCAGAAGACAGTTGTGGATGCGGCTGCCAATAGTTTGTTTGGTTATTTAAATCAAAACAATTTTAAGCATCCATTTTTAAAATATTCAATTATTAAATGAAAGTCTCAATCTATTTAAATTTGTAAGTGTTGTTTTACCGCTCAGATTGCCCGTCAGACATCATAGATCAGCCAGAAGTTGTTCATCATCGCGGTCTATTTGAATGTGGATATTGAACATAAATCTTATGAAGAATCTGTTAAGCCTATGATCTCACGTTCTTATCCAATGAGAACATAAAAATATTCTTTCACTATGTTTGTCTATGAACCAGAATATGAAAGATGCCCTGGATATAAGAAAAACCGCCATAGATAATAATAAATTTTTTGAGGAGAGCATTCCACTTATTGCCTCAGAGAATCTCATGAGCCCACTTGCAATGGAAATGCTACTCACAGATTTTGGTTTCAGGTATGCAGAAGGCCTTCCACATCATAGGTATTACCAAGGAAATTTTTTTGTAGATATAATGGAAGAAAAAGTCACCGAACTTGCAAAGAAAGTCTTTAAAGCACCTCAGGCAGATCCAAGGCCTGTTTCCGGTACAAATGCAAATCAGGCAGTAACCTTTGCTCTAACTAAAACAGGCGAGAAGATAGCAGCACCCAACCTTTCAGGAGGTGGGCACATAAGTGCAGCTAAATTTGGAACACTTGGTTTTAGAGGCTTGGATATTCATAATTATCCTTTTGATGAAAATACAATGAGCATAGATGTGGATGGTTCCATAAAAATGCTCAAAGAAGAGAGACCAAAAGTATGCCTAGTAGGCCAATCTGTATTTTTGTTTCCTGCACCATTAAAGGAACTAAAGGATACTTTTCAGGAGATTGGAGCTAAGGTCTGGTATGATGGTGCTCA
>JAJZJZ010000179.1 GCA_021809755.1 Thermoplasmata archaeon | reverse complement strand
ACCTTAAAGAAATATCTGATATGGATGAGGTCTCTCTGCAGCCACTAGCTGGAGCACAGGGGGAGCTCACGGGGGTTCTGATAATACGGAAGTATTTCGAGCTTAAAGGTGAACTTGACACAAGAAGGGAGATTGTGATCCCGGATTCTGCCCATGGAACAAACCCGGCGTCTGCTGCAATGGGAGGTTTCGATGTCGTGGAAATACCTTCAAACAAAAACGGAACTGTTGACATAGATGCATTGAAATATGCCGTAACTGAGAAGACTGCAGGTTTCATGATCACAAATCCTAACACACTGGGCATATTCGATCCTGATATTCTGGAAATTGCTGAAATAGTTCACTCTAAAGGAGCTCTCCTTTATTATGATGGCGCAAACCTGAATGCCATTCTCGGTATAACATCGCCTGGAATTATGGGTTTTGACATAGTTCATTTCAATCTTCATAAGACATTTGCCACCCCTCATGGTGGAGGTGGTCCAGGTGCTGCACCAGTCGCGGTGAAAAAACATCTCGCAGATTTACTTCCGCCTCCGATTGTCAGGAAAAATAATGCAGGATATTACATGGATTATTCAAATAGCAAACTTGGGAACATGGCCTCCTTCTACGGTTCCTTTGGAGTTTTGCTTCGAGCATGGTCATACATAAAAAGAAATGGGGCAGACGGATTGAAGTTGAATTCAAGCAGGGCAGTGTTAAATGCAAATTACCTCGCCAAGAAACTTTCCAAATCGCTCAAAATCTCACACGAAGGTCTCAAGAAACATGAGGTGGTCTTTTCTTCAGAGCAAACAGGAGTAAGAGCTCTGGATATAGCCAAATACATAATTGACTCTGGAATGCATGCACCTACTGTCTATTTCCCACTCATCGTAAAGGAAGCTCTCATGATTGAACCTACAGAAACAGTTACCAAGAGAGACCTGGATGCATTTGTAGATATAATTGAGAGGTCCCTCAAAGAGGATCATGAAACAATATCAAAGAGGCCAATCAACACCGCTTCTGGAAGGCTCGATGACGTTAAAGCTGCAAGAGAATTGATCCTGAAGTAGTCTGAATAGAGAAGGATTATCAAAATCAGCATAATGAATTGTGGCAAAAATAGAGGAAAATAGTATTATTATACTGCACAAACGGATTATCCCATGAATAAAATACAATGAAGTTGAGTGTTTCCAGAAAGATTTAGTCATTGTGATCTATTTGCATTTCCAGGGATAACTAAAAAGATTGTATTTTTTTTATAGATTTGAATGCCCATCCATCGTTCTGCGAGCCTTCTTGAATAGGCCAAGTATTTCATTCTTGAGAAAAAAATGAAAACCTGATACATTTTATATACAATAGTGAAATAATTACTGAGTGATCCAGAAGAAGAGCAAACTGATGATTGTTTTCGCGGTCATTGCGGTGATCATAGTTGCGGTTCCTGTATCATTTTACGAATTATCATCCCAACCTGAACCGACAATATCTGTTGTCGATGATTATACACACTATCAATGGGACGCGAACTTTTATAATCATGCCAATGAAACCTGTCCACTCTTTTCACCATATTTTAACGCATCTTCTGTAATAAACGAGACTGGATATCAGAATACAACCCTGCTTATTTCCATACATGGATATGAGTGTTACCAGTCGACCGAAGGACAGCGCCCCTGGTTCGGTTTAATTTTAAATGTCTCAGGGTCACTTCCGTCCAATCTGCATCCGAAGAGTCTTGTCATATCCCAGAATCTGAGTGCTCCTGGATTGAATTGCTGGACTCAGGTAACTGACGGCTTTTTTATCTTCCCCCCATCAGGTAAACTATCCAACCTCTCCCTATCCCCTAGATCAATATACCCAAATACATACATACCAAGCTTATCAAAAAACGGTTCATATAAGTGTACTTTGCAATTTAAAAATGAAAGTTCAAGTAGCAGCCATGCACTTTACAACTTTTCTGTCCGTTGCATGTTCATTTGTGGATGGTTTAATTTCCCAAGCTCCAACTTCACTTTCTACACTAACATAGCCATTGAGATAACAGGGCTTTCGAAACCGGTTGTTTCAGAGGATGAATTTGCCATAAAGGATGTGGTTCTATGATATCTAAGGGCATAAGGAACAAAAGGGCTTTAATCGTTATCCTCTTTCTATTTTTCTAGTTCACTGTTTTTACCATTCCTTCTATTTCAAATGCCTTAAATTCATGCGATAAACAATATATTATTGCATAACTGGTTATAATGAGAATGATACTATTTATATAGCAACATTAGTCGAATCATCGTGGCACTACTCACTATTTCACGGAAGAGATTTTCATAAAATCTTTTTATATTTGCTAAAGGTTATCCACATCAAATCTCTTCACTAATATGGCTGACATTGTTGAAATACTTATGATTGAACATCTTGCTATGAAGCGTATGAAAGAGAAGCAGGTTACAGGGATATCAAATGAAGAATTCTCTTCGTTTCATGGTTTTTTAATGAATGTTCATGT
>JAJZJZ010000178.1 GCA_021809755.1 Thermoplasmata archaeon | reverse complement strand
CTAAAATTTCTTTGTCAATTACCCATGGCTCTAAGTGCTTATTTTTTGGAGAAACACCAGTGTCAACTAATACAACGACAGGGTATTCCCTACCATTTATAGGTTGCGGAAACGTGCTTATTTTCGTGTTCTGAATTATCCCCTTAGGTAAAAAAAATTTAACGGTCGGGAAGAACGAGACTGTCCTGACCAGTGGATGCGCAATTATCTTACTTACCTGATCTGAGTTACGGGCTACAACTCTCCAAATGTTAAATTTCTCGATTCTAGAAACAAGTTCAGAGTTTACTTGGATTTGATCGAGGTATTCCTTGAACTCATCAAGGATTTGTGCGTTTATTTCATCGTTGTGATAATCAAAAAGCATCACCTTGAGACGTATCCCATCATTTTCTCTTGCTTTCTCCATCAAAGTGGCTAAACTTAATCCAGACAATTTATCTTCTTCGCTATATCTATGAAATTCCCTTACTGCACTAATATTTGCCTTTTCTTTTAAATTATCTGAAAATGCTAAACGTTCCTTTAGATTTTCCATTCCTTTTTTTGTAGAACTAAGAAGCAATTCTCCTATTTCATCGACACCTATAATAGGACATGTGTCGCTATTAAGTATTCCCCTTGGTCTGTGGCTTTTTGCGAGAGCATCATCCCTAAGTCTAGCCTTGATGACATTCGGTACATTGGGAAATCTTTGAAAATTTGACGCAAGCGATGTGCCTATATCAGAAATTTCTCTTTCCAATTTCTTCCGATGAAGAATCAGTTCTTCATCATTAAGAAAAATTTCAGATTCTCCTCCTCCAGAATGATTTTTATTGAGGAAATCTCTGCTACTTTGCACTACTCGTATTGGCAAAAAAGAGTTTTCATTATTAGTCAAGATATTACCTCCATCTTCCTGAGCTCCTGAGATAATTTGCCGGTTGAAATACCCGTAATACTGGAGATTTCGCGAATAGAGAAAGTCTTCCTATCCTTATTTCTCATTGATCTTATTGCCCGAAAAACAATTTCCTCATTGTTTATGTTTTCATCTGCACTTCCTTGACCTAATCTCTTCTTGAAGTTTATGAAGTAAGTCAAAAAATCTTTGAACCTAAGCAAGTCTGCCTTATCTACAATGAGATTGATTCTTATCTGTGTAGCTAACATTTCTAGTTCACTTCCATTCATACCCTCAGTTAAGGCTTCAGCAAAATCCAAGACACCATTCTCAATTATCAAATCTTTAAAAAATTCTGCGAGCAATAACCCTCTAATTGAAGCATCTGGTAATTTCACCCTGATTTTATAATCAAATCGTCTCCACACAGCAGGATCCAGTAAATGCTCATGATTGGTAGCAGCAATTATTGGGATATTTGACTCTATAGAATCGATATTTTGCAAGAGGGTATTTACCACTCTCTTGAGTTCACCCAACTCGTTGGAATCATCTCGTACTTTTGCGATAGCATCAAATTCATCAAGGAATAGAATGCAAGGTGTTCTTCGTACAAAATCGAATAATGTTCTGAGATTCTTGGAAGTACTGCCCAAATATGAGGAAATAAGTCCGTCTAATCTTACGGTTACCAATGGAAGAGATGTTTCAGAAGAGATATACCTTGCTGTCTGAGTTTTTCCTGTGCCAGGTTTCCCAAAAAGGATCATGCTTCGATTGCTTTTTATCCCTTCTTCCAGAAATAAATCAGCGTGATTGATTATATATATGAACTCTCGAACGCTTGACATGGACCATTCATCAAGTGATAGAAGTACTGAACCCTTATCGTATTTCGTGATTTCGGCAAGAGGTAACCGAGATTCAGAATCAACAGGTAATTTGAGAATGTGACCATAATCCTTAGCTTGGATAGATATTTTTTTATTATCTTTGAGAACACTACTTAGCCTTTTAGCTGATTGTATATCCCCTTTTTCCTCCGTTTTGTTAATAAGAAGTTGAGAATAGTTGAAGACCTTTGCTGAATCTTGATGGAGTCCTGCTTCTATTATTTTCATTATTTCTGCTAGATTATCCATATCTTCCACTCCTTCATAAATGAATTTTTTTGTATTTTTATGAACATTAAATATGAATTATGAACATATTATTAAACTTACCTATTTGATATATAATTTATATGAACACTAATCTCGAAGTACAAACAAAATAATTATTGATCGTACGAGGAGATTATAACCGTTCCAATATCTTTCTCATTCAGCGGATCCTAATATTTTTCACATTCCAATTAACTTTTATTTCGTTATCTCTGTTAAAAATTCCTATATTGCAATTACACCCGGACTGAGAGAGCAGAAATAATGGTTAAATGAATATAATTTAGGTTTGTAATGAAATTCTAGCTATGAGTTGTTTCGAGAAATTGAATAGATATATCAATTTGTGGATGCGTAGTGATCCAACATGTCATCCACAGTTTTCTTTGCATCATATGTGCAGTCGAATCCCCAGTCTTTGACAGAATCCTCAATGTTTATTGATGCGGGCCAGGAATCAGCAATGGCCTGCCTGTAATCAGGCACATACTCAACCTGGAAACCAGGAATCCTTTCCTTTATGATACTTTCAATCTCTCCTGGTGAAATGCTGTAAGCCATGAAATTGTATATTCTCTTTTCCACCTTTTC
>JAJZJZ010000177.1 GCA_021809755.1 Thermoplasmata archaeon | reverse complement strand
GATCACAGAGTTGAGAAGGTTGTCATAACATACAAGGACAGACTGAGCAGGGTTGGGTTTGAACTCTTCCTCTATCTTTTCCGGAAGTTCAGGACTGAAATAGTTGTAATATCTGAGATTGGTGATCCTAAACTGGATTCCGATGAGGTCTTTGAAGAAATCGTATCCATGCTTCACTGTTATTCCATGAAAATGTATTCGAAAAGAAGAAACCATTCCATAGAGGCCGGGTATGAAGGTTAACCGCACGGAACAGATATACATCCGAGAAAACAGCACACTCTCACGAATGTGCCATCTTTCAAAGAATCTCTACAATCAGGTCAATTACATGCTTAAACAGCAATTCCTGAATCATGAAAAGCTCAGCGGATACAACGAATTAGCAAAACAGTTTTCCATACCCTCAGATATGGAGGAACATAACAACTACCAGAAGCTTCCAGCACAGACAGCACAGTGGACAATAAGAAAGGCTGTGCAATCATGGAATTCATTCTTCAGGGCACTGAAGACATGGAAGAAGCATCCTGATATATTCAAGGGAACACCATTTCATGGAACTATACGATCCTGCCACAGAAGGATTGATTGTGATATGTTATTATTCGGTAAGCCCATAGATCCATTGCTATGGCGATCATTGAGTGTCAGAAATTTTACGTGAAAATATGCTCTGGACAGTTTAATATTCTACGTTTTTGAATCAAATTTCTGTATGATGTAATGCTCATTATAGAACTTCATTCGTGGAATCAATGATATCAGGGTTCTCTGTCAATTTTTTTGCAAATGAAATAACAGTTGATGATCGCCATAGATCCATTGAGTAAGTTTTTATTTGTTGAACGATACATAAATTATACTCATGAACAATGAAAAAAGATCGTTAATTATACAGGGTGACGGAACAATTTTTTTAGATGTTGAGATCGATGCAAATCACGAATGTAGAGATAAGCTTGGAACTTTTGCGGAGTTAATAAAATCTCCAGAGCATATACATACATATAAGATTACACCGCTTGCAATATGGAATGCAGCTTCTAGCAAGATATTGCTAAATGATATTATGAAATTTCTAGTTGCAAATTCAAAATTTGAAATTCCATCAAACATAGTTGTAAACATAGAGGACTGGTACAACAGATATGGAAAGGTTAAACTAGTCGCGGATCCAAATGAGCCGGTCTATTCGCCAACTGTTAAAAATATACCTGAATACATATACCTTGTTTCCGAAGACGTTACAGCAATTCAGGAAATAGCCAGCAGAAAAGTCATGAAGCAATACATAACAGAAGTTACTTCTCCTCGGGCAATTAAGGTAAAGTCACTCTACAGAGGAAGACTCAAACAGGCCCTTATAAAGATCTCATATCCAGTAGAGGATCTTATTGGATTTTTAGCGGGTGATCAACTTGATTTTTCACTTGCAGAAAAAACCAGGAACGGCAAAGATCTTCACATAAGGCAATATCAAAAGGAGGCAATTGATTCCTTCATAAGTGGAACGTATGGAAACATGAGCGGGATAGTGGTGCTTCCAAGTGGAGCCGGAAAGACACTGGTTGGAATGGGTGTTATGGAAAAGATTAAAGAAAACACTCTCATAATAACCACGGGAACTATCGCGGTCAGGCAATGGATCAGAGAAATTCTCGATAAATCTAATCTTTCTGCAGCTTCAATAGGTGAATACACTGGAGAAAGCAAAGAAATTCTTCCCGTCACTGTGACAAGCTACCAGATTCTTACATATCACCAGAGAAAGAAAAAGGAAGATTCTGATAAAAACCAGGATGGTGAATTTGCACTGGATAATCCCGTTTCTGATGATGAAATTGCAGAAAAGTATCCTAACCTGGATGTTTTTAAGGCAAGGAACTGGGGTCTTATAATATATGATGAGGTGCATCTGTTGCCAGCACCTGTTTTCAGAATTACCTCGGAGATACAGGCGAAGAAGAGACTTGGCCTCACGGCGACCCTCGTCAGAGAAGATGGTAAGGAGGATGATGTGTTTTCACTTATAGGTCCTAAAAAATTCGACGCACCATGGAAAGATCTTGAAAAGCAGGGGTGGATTGCTACTGCCCGATGCTTTGAGGTTCGTGTAAAATTCCCCGATGAGGACTTGAAAATGTCATATGCCATAGCTCCCCCGAAAGACAAATATAGGGTTGCTGCTGAAAACCCCTCAAAAATGGAAGCAATTAAATCCATAATATCACGGCTTTCACCGGATGATTCAATTTTAATTATTGGAGATTACATAGATCAGCTGGAACGAATGTCAAAGGATCTAAACGCCCCAATAATCACAGGAAAGATGAAGAATGTTCTTAGAGACGAGCTTTACTCCAAGTTCAGAAAGGGAGATATCAAAATGCTTATTGTATCAAAGGTTGCCAATTATGCAATAGATCTTCCCGATGCAAACATTGCCATACAGATATCCGGTACTTTTGGTTCCAGGCAGGAGGAGGCCCAAAGACTTGGAAGAATTTTGAGACCAAAATCCACCGGAGTAAACGCGAATTTTTACAGTATCGTAACAAAAGATACTGTAGATCAGGAATATTCCATGAGAAGGCAGCTGTTTCTCACAGAAAGAGGATACGGTTATACCATTATCGAGCACGAGGAAATATTGATGAATGTCAGAACTGAAATGACTAAAAAATTATGAATAATGGCACTGATCAACTATGAAAAACCAAAAAATCTTGATT
>JAJZJZ010000176.1 GCA_021809755.1 Thermoplasmata archaeon | reverse complement strand
TTAAGGGAACGTTGCACAAAATTTCCACACCTCTTTTTCACATTTTTTCGAACGACAAAAAGTGACAGTTAGGCCATATATTATCCTTTATTGTGACTTTTTAAGTGATTAAAATGGAGCTTCCTGACCAAAATTCTGAAATAAAGAGTATAGGGAACACATCATTTTATTACTTTTATTACTTTTATTACTGTTTTTCACATGATCTTTCATATTGTAGTTTTGCACTAGGAACACCCATAATATATTCAAGAAAAATTTTTGAATGTGGCATCCAACACAGATTATTATTTACAATTATTTCTTTGGGTTGCATCTAAAAATCATATCGTTATATACCTTATTCAAGTGCAAAAATAAATCAAATGCGTCTTCTCGCTTGAAATAATTAGATTCAGTGTACAAAAGTTCTTCTAAGTATTTCTTCGCGAGACAATATTCATCTATTCTCAGTGTTGAACAAATTAAATTTAACAAAATTGAAACTCTTTCAGGTATCGATCCAGCATCATTAAGAGACCGTTTTTCCTTCAGTACAAAATCAAAAGTTTGAGTCACTCTAGTGCTATAAGGAATGTAGTTTTCTATGAACTGACATCTTATGTTAAATATTTCTTCAAGTTCATTCACTGCTTCATTCCGTTTTCCATTAAAAGCAAGGGCCTCCGCGTTTCTAATTTTTAACAAACCAAACAATAATCGGTCATTCGCTAAACTGTAATTTTCAATTGTAAATGTGGATATTTTCAGCATCTCTTCATACTTACCTTGGTTCCTAAGCAATGATATAAATTCAAGGGATGTCGTTGCCCCCAATTCCGTGTTTCTACATAGTGTCATTAGTTTTTCCGATAGTTTTAGTGCAAGACTGTCAAATCCAAATGACATTAAGGCATCTGGCACATTAATCAGACGAAGTGCAATATCTTTAGAGTTCCAACCAACTGAATCCATAATCGATAAAGTTTTATCAATATCATTCATGTCAACCTTGAGAACTGGGTATGAATGAAGAATGGAAGTTCTTTTATCTTTCCCCTTTTTCATAAACCAGAAAATTTCACAAATTGAATTTATATGATTACTCAAAATAATGAAATAGGAAGAGAATGTATACACTTCATTATGCAAGACCGAGAAGTATTCACTCGATTTGATTTCATCATCAAAAGATTCCAAGATATTAAGCATTTTTTCTTGTAATACAACTAAATCTGACCATATTTCATGATATATTTCCTTAAGGGAAATTGCTCTTAAGTGGTTCATTTCACTCTTTTGGTCTTTTAGTATTTGTCGTTTCTCCTCATCGAACATTTCTTTAGCCTTGTCAAAAATCTGATATGTTTTTGTTGGATCGATGCTGAATGCACTATTATAACTTATTTTCCTATCTTCTGGATCTACCCTTCTATTTTCATATACTAACTCTTTCAATTCATCATTCAGCATCCTTCGCGAATGTCTTGGTCCGTAATCTCCGTTCTTGTTTTTATTATGAAATGACACCAAATCAACATTCCCGGAAAGCTGATCAGTATTAAAGCGACCTGCGCTTAGGTCTCTGAGTATAATCTTCATTATAAATGACCTGTTGCTTTGAAAATTTGGGCTCTTATGCGAAAGCATGAAGATATGGCGGAAGAAACCCGGTTCGAAAGTTCTCTTCTCTTGGAAATGAAAATGGTCATATTGGTAGTTTAAATCATACTTTTCTGGATCAATAAGTACTTGTGAGTAATACAGAATCCCAATTCTGTTTATGCCAAAGGTAATCTTCCGCCTTATCTCATCTCTTACTCTTCCCTTATCATCCATCATACTATAAAAAGAGGAAAGGATATGAACCCTCCCTAAACTATTGAAGCTACTTTCCTCTAGACCTGTGATAGGCCGAATTGTTTGGGTTCATCTGATTTGCCCTGTTGTCGTTAGCTTCTTTAAAATAAGAACTATTGGGGTTATGAACATCAGATCTCTGTTCGTTTGACCTCCTTTGACTCATCCTTTTTCACCTCCTATTACTGAATGCATTAATCGCTTAATTCAATAGCGGACATTTTTTAAACACACTATTTAAATTGGGCTATCTGACTTTCATAGAACATCCACACAAATGTGCGGTGAACCAATATTAATAATTTATGAAAACGCGCAATAAATTACTTGGAGAGGATATAGTGCGTACAGTCATCTTGCTTTTAGGATATCCATGCAGAGTTCAGTTACATACAACACCCACATCACTATAACAAGACAATTTCTATGTAAGATCGATTCTCATATACTTGGAACTTCACAGGTTGAGGAATTGTTTTCAAAATTCATCAGAGATAATCCTGTGGCAATAAGCATTATAAATAATATTACCAAGGCTCAATATCTGCTTTAGAAGGGTATTATGGAATAGGTGCCATTGCTGGGGAATTTGGATCAGCAATTGATGGGATAGTCGCAGTCGCTGCTATTTCAATATACGCAATTCAGAGTTATATGGCAAATCAATTACATGCTATGTATGATTCAACCTATGCAAACCCAATTAAAGGAAATCCAAAATTTATGTGGGAATATTACGACATCAATTTCTTTTATCCGTAGATTACAGAGTTGGAACCTTTGCATAATCATTTTCCTGGAATGGATATACTAACACAGGCACAGTTTCTATTTTCCCATACATACCCGTTATAGGTAATAACCCTGCATTTGTAGTTGTTTCGAGTGCTCTTTCAGGAGAGACACATAATATA
>JAJZJZ010000175.1 GCA_021809755.1 Thermoplasmata archaeon | reverse complement strand
CATGTCAGATCACCCTATCCACAGGAGTGCACATGAGGTTCGTAAAACCCCCTCTGGACTCCTTCTTATGTACCTTTAACAGTATATTATCTCTATTATAAGTGTCAAAATGATAAAGGGAGCAGACCAGTTTTCATACCCATATGGGTGTCTCATGGGAGGTATTTTTTTGAACTAATTTTTTCAATTAGACAATTTTTAGACACAAAATAGACAGGTGATAGACAACCTTTAGACAGGGTCAAGACAGGTATTAGACACTTGGTATACAGATTTTAGACAGCGTTTTATTTTAGGAAGATTTTGAGTTGTGAGTAATTTCATTCCTTATATTTGGAAACTATGCTTAACTTTTGACCAATTCCTTTCATGAACAAATACATAAGTAAGGTAAGAAGTGAATTCTAATCTTTCATCTATCCCAGAGACTTCAGATCACTTTCAACCATTATCTTTATAAGCTGTTTAAAAGAGATAGACGGATTCCATTTTAAAATCCTCTTTGCCTTTGCTGGGTCTGCTAAGTAGTTATCTGACTCGAGAGGGCGGAAAAATTTCTTGTTTACTTTCACGACGACTTTTCCACTTTGATTTGTGCCAATTTCATCAACACCTTCCCCACTCCAAGTGATATCCATCCCGATTTGTTTAAAAGATTCTTCTGCAAACTCTCTAACAGTATGCAATTCTCCGGTACCAAGTACAAAATCATCTCCATTATCCATCTGGAGCATCTTCCACATACCATTTACATAATCTGCCGCATAACCCCAGTCCTTACGTGCGTCAAGATTACCTAATTCAACATAATCCTGAGTTCCAGCCTTAATCCTCGCGACAGACATAGTTATTTTTCTTGTTACAAATTCCGGGCCTCTTACCTCGCTTTCGTGATTGAAGAGTATCCCGTTAGCTATGTACATATTATAAGCTTCCCTGTATGTTTTTGTTGTCCAATACCCTGCAAGTTTGGATACTGCATATGGACTTCTTGGCTTCAATACAGTTTCTTCGTTTTGAGGTGTAGTTTCAGGTTGGCCAAACATTTCTGATGTTGCTGCAAAATACATCTTTGTTTTTTGGGAATATTCTTTTATGGCATTCACAACGTTCAATGTTCCTGATATATTAACATCATAGGTCGATGCTGGATTTTGAAAGCTGTAACCAACAAAGCTCTGGGCTGCTAGGTGGTACAGTTCATCTGGTTTTTCTCTTTCTAAAAGTTTGGCAAAGAAACCCGCATCTGTAAGGTCTCCATATTCTATTCTTATGGAATCTCTTATCTTCGCTGGAAGTTGTTCTACGGTTCCAGTTGTCATAGAACTATTCCTTCTAACTATCCCTACAATTTCATAATCCTTTCCATTAAGTAATTTAGATAGAAAATAACCATCCTGTCCAGATATACCTGTTATAATTGCTTTCATTGGGTAAATATTGATCGATGATATATTAATCTTACAACGTCTACTCTTTTCCTTTATTCTTATAATATATTTGTTTTATTTGATTTTCCCAAGATTCTGCTGCTTTAGCCCATGTATATTTATTTGCAACATCTAAGGAAGAAGACCACCATTTTTTTGGTTCATTTAATATTTCGTATGCAGCATTTATTAGTGCAAACCTATCTCCATCTTTTACCTTTATTCCATTTTTTCCATTTTCAATTGAGTCCATAACTCCAGGTACATTATAAGCAACAGTAGGAGTACCAGCAGAAGCAGCTTCAATTATTGATATTCCCCAACCCTCTGTGGTTGAGGAATGGATATTTAACCAAGATTTCGATACAATTTTTGCAACATCCTCATCATTCAGCCTTCCAGTAAAAAAAATAGATTTTTCTATTCCTAAATCAAACGCTAACTTTTTCATTTCTGATATGAGTACCCCATTGCCGATTACTGTTAGTTTTACATCCTGCATTTTCTTTAATAGTTCTTTGATAATATAAATTGATTCCATTGGTCTTTTGTACGGTCTAATTCCACCAAAATAAACTACAGAAGGATATTCTGTCTTTTCTCCGGGCTTGAATAATGTACTGTTAACCCCTGGATTTATCAACGATATATGATCTTCATTTATTCCTAAATTTTTTAGATCTTCAAACGATGTGCTTGATATAGTGACGAAACTCGCTTTGGAATAAATAATGAAATAAATTTTCTCCAGTGAAGAAATTAAATACGCTAAGACTTTATTTACTTGGCCTGGCAGAGACCTTGCATGAAGGTGCACAAAAGAAACAACTATGCTTTTTCTAAATATCACGGGAGATACCCATGGGACTGCATGGCCAAGATCGGCTATTATAACATCATACTTTCTTTTAAGTAAAAATATTGGAACGGCAAAATGGGGACCTAACCGTTTACCAAATCTTATTATTTCCATACCATTACAATAATCTCTATTTTTGGACCCTGACCAGCCTCCAGTAATTATAGATAGTTCGTTGCCTTTTTTTATCAGGTAAGTGCCAATTTCATAAACTATCCTCTCAGCACCTCCTGCATTGGGATTCAAAGGATCCCTATGAGTTAACCATAGAATTTTCACTTGGTTTTGTATCGCAGTTTGGTATAATAAAATAAGCAAAGAAGTTTTCCGCCAATTCCAGTAAACTACTTACCATAGAGGATTTCTAATAACCCTCGAAGAAACACCGTAACATTTATTCATGAAACACGCATGTTACTGTATGAGTGATCTGCTTGATCATGCATTGAAGGAAAAATACAATTCAATGAAGATAAATGATC
>JAJZJZ010000174.1 GCA_021809755.1 Thermoplasmata archaeon | reverse complement strand
CTTAACATGCGTGATCCTAAGTTTATGCGACAGTACTATCGATTCAAAACAATAGATATGATAAAGAGCAATGAAATTTATGGTTCGTCTCCTCCTGATATATTCATCGGTAGAATGGGATATCCTAATGTTTATGTAGGGCCTCTCGTTCCTCCCAGCTTATCTGACACTAGTGAAATGGGCACTCCGGAAACGTGGACAAATAAGACGATGTCCGAGATAGTAGAACTTCGATCCATGTTGATACGCGGTATGTATAAGACAAAAGTTACAAATGCTGATAATGGAAAAATAGAAGAGATGCTTAAAGAAATGGCAATAGCCGATAAACATACAACTGTTGATCTTACCCTTAAGAATATACCTTCAATGCGTATGAGCTTCAATGAAAGCAGCCAACCTTTTGGCCCCAGCGCCCAGTTAAAAGATATGCGTATAGATAATTCAAGATCAAATGCAAAAATAGAAAATGCATATCTCGACACTGACATGGGTGCAAGCTCAGCAATTGTAGAACTTTATGAAAAGGGAGTTCTGGTATCTAAAATCCAAAAAGCACTATCTGCAGGTGTGCTTGGGAGAGGTGAAAACCGGAGATTAGTACCAACGAGATGGAGCATAACTGCAACAGACGATACGCTATCAAAGCACCTTCTGGAACCTATAAAGAGCTACAACAATATCGATTCAATAAGAATTTATGAAAACTATTCTCTTGATAATAGATGGTTGATCATTTTTGTTCCCGGTTCGTGGGAATACGAATCTATGGAAGCTTGGTATCCTAACACTACTTGGAATGCTAGTGGCACAGATGTTGAGATAGGGGCGTCTTACGAACCTTATGATGGCAGAAAGACATATGCGGAAATAGGTGGTTGCTACTACGCAGCAAGACTTGCTGTTTCCGAGCTTTTAGAAAAGATCAAAGTCCAGGCTAAGGTTATAATCCTCCGGGAAGTGCATTCTGGTTATATAATGCCTGTTGGGGTATGGAATGTCAGAGAACACGTGAGAGAAGCATTAAGATCAACCCCCAAAACTATGGCAAACATTTCAGAAACGTTCAGCTATGTGTCTAAAAAAATGGAAATACCTATTGGTACCTGGATAAAGAACAGTAGATTGCTCAAGAACCTTCTCTATCAGAAAAGACTAAGTTAACTTTCTGGTTTCACATTGTCCTATGTGTCTGCAAGAATAATAATCTACCATCAACCATAAGTCCTAAGAGTAACCCTGAGCATTTATCGAATCTTAGTAAATAATTTTCAAATTCCTCTCCTGTTCTCACAAAAATTCTAATCTTTTCAATATTATGTTTATTTATTAAATAGCTTAACTGCTCTAATTTACTTAATTCAATCATACCTGATTTTACAAATACGGTTTCGTTTGCGTATTTCTTACCTATTTTTACAATTCCATTTACTACTAACTCATCGTATGCTATGTCATCAAAACTAACTGTTTCAATATTATTCAGATCAATCCATCGTAATTTACAATCTCCATTCTCTATAATGCTATCATATACCGATATCCTGTGTTTTGATATGTTCAATCTTCTGAGTAGAAACATCACAGTTATTCCTGCAATTATCGGTGCGAATTGGATAATATACCCTGTCATATCCTCACCAAATCAAATGAATCTCTTCCTGATGGTAGTTTCCTATATCCATCCTTGATGAGTTTCTGCACTGCTTCATCAACATCTGCGACATCCACTCCTATGCTTTCTGAAATTTCCTCTACCCTGCTTTTATGTGTATATTTTTCTTCAATTAGCTTAGAAAGAACTTTTACGAAATTGTTTCTTTCAGTTTTCAATAATTTTTCATAATCTTCATTTTTTCTTATTAATTTCAATATCCTCTTTGCTAGTATTATGTCAGTATCCTCCCTAGCGTTAGTTACATTTTTTGTAAACTTACAAGGTTCTACATTCATTAAAACATACGTTAAATATGGGTACAAACCCTCGATTCCAACTTCATAATCATCATGAAGTATGGCTATCAAACTCAGCAGTCTCAACAAACCTTCTTTCATAAAATAAAGTGGCGAAGTGTTAGAACGAATCTCTATTGATATCGACTCTTTGGTTGCTTCTATAACAAACCTAGCTCCTTTCTCATCATTCAACGTAGTGTATCTTAATCCATAATCGCATTTATCTTTAAAAAGACCAGGATAAAGCTCTAAAGTATTGCTAATTTTTGACATGTTTGTCAAAAGTTTCGCCTTTGTCATTATTCTACTAACAAGTACATAATCATCTGTTTTTCTCATCAATACTACCAATTACTGCAGAAAATGCATCAGCAATCGCGTCTTCTGAAATCTTAATATCTCTCAAGAACCTGAGAATTTTTCTCCTATCACTACCTATCAAAATCAATTCAGTAATCAATTCACTCAGCGATATGCCTTCATTATCGATTATTTTTTTAAGTAAACTTGATGGATCTTTAGAAGTCGATTCCTTTATAAAATCTTCAAGTTCTTTCTCATCTATTTCAATCATATATCCACCTATCTTTATCCAAATATGGGGTGCAACTCTAGTTCCAAAAACTTTTTTAACTTTAAAAACTCGTCTCAGACCTGTTTTGCTTAACCTTATATAAACACAGCTGCCTATATCGAGTTTTTTTATTTCTATACGACTATCCAAATTGTATCCTTTGGATAGTCTTTCTATATCCTCTTCATTGTTTGTCCTGAAAACAAACAAATTGGCGACATTTGTTAACATTCCTAATTCCAGATCTCCCATAAT
>JAJZJZ010000173.1 GCA_021809755.1 Thermoplasmata archaeon | reverse complement strand
TGCCTCCCACTATGTCAACAAAGGGAACCATGGTAAGAATTAAACCGATAAACAGCACAAAAAAAGCCGTTCTCAGGTTTCTGAGATTTTCACGTAAAACATAGACATCATCATTGAATGTTGAGGCTGTTTCCATCCATTGATTATCATATCCATTGTATATAAATATAACCCTGAAATTTTCACATGAAAATGCTGTATTAAAATAATCCTGGTTTGATGATATTACTTCATCTGTGATAACTTATTTTTCTAACCATAAAGGTACACATTATGCCTACTTTCAAAGACTATTATGCTTATGGCCCAGTTGGTTTTATCTTGATAGCGACCAGGCATCTTATATCCTCTGATATTTGCGAATCCAGTCTTGATTATCCGATCTACAATTCCGTTTCTTGGTCTAATACTTTAAAGCAATCAGTCTTGTGTTAGATTATATTTTTACATCCTCGAAATAACCAAAAATCTGGCTCTCTTTGATCAGAAATAATAAGCCAAGTCATGCGTTTGCTAATTATATGGAAAACTCAGAAGACTTACTTGCACATGCCGGAATAGAAGAAGATTATGAAGGAACATACACAGGAAAGAAGATATTTCCAGCTCCCTCAGACACTCCTGTGAAAACATTATACGACAGTTATAAAGATGGCAGCTTAATTCTACAGCCTGAATTTCAGAGGTATTATGTATGGGATATCAAAAAGGCGACGCAGCTAATTGAGTCCGCTTTACTTGATATTCCAATACCTACTATATACACTTCCGAAGATGCCAGTGGGAATGAGATAGTCATAGATGGTCAACAACGATTGTCTTCATTTTTTTCATTCATAGATGGTAGGTTTGCAGACGGTAGAATCTTTAAATTAACTGGCTTGAACGCATTGACACAACTTGAAGGAAAGAGCTACGGCGAATTGGAAACGTTCAATCAAAAGAAGATTCAGAAACATCCCATGCGCAAAATAATGTTCAAAAAGGAATCCGATCCCGGTCTAAAATATGAGATTTTCAGAAGATTGAATAGCGGTGCAGTGCAACTTAATCATCAGGAACTTAGAAACTGCGTCTTTAGGGGGCGTTATAACGATCTTTTAAAAGAGCTTGCTAAGAATAAAGACTATCTCAAGTTACTGGGAAGAGATAAACCACACAGTAGAATGATTGATGTCGAATTGATACTCAGGTTTGCAGCTTTTTATCACTCCACATATATGAATTACGATCCACCCATGAAGATATTCCTAGACAAAGATATGGATACGTTTAAGGATATAACGAATGATCGTGCAAAAGATCTGGAGAACGACTTTAAAAAAGCGGTGTCAATAGCAATGTCAATGTTCGGCGAAAATGCATTCAAAAGATTTACCGCTGGCAATGAGAATGAAAGGAACGGGGAATGGGGAAAAACTTTCAACGCTTCCCTTTTTGACATAGTAATGTTTGCATTTTCTAAAAATGAGAAAAATACGCTAATGAGAAATTTGGACAGAATCAAGGAATCTCTCCTTTTTCTAATGACCGAGGATCAAGAATTCATTAGCGCCATAGAAATATCTACAAGCTCAAAGAAAGCAGTTAAAACTAGATTTGAAAAATTTAGAAAGGAGATCGATGATATCATTGGGCGCGACTCAGCACAACCCAGACTTTTTACTAAAGAGGTTAAAGAAGCTCTGTACAGGCAAGACAAGACTTGTAAATTGTGTGGAAACGAGATAGCATCTATTGACGATGCACACGTGGACCACATAGAACCATACTGGAAAGGTGGCCAGACAATACCGGAGAATGCACGTTTACTTCACAGGTACTGCAATGTCTCAAGACCAAGAAATGATAGCTGAATTGATAAGTTTGTAGAATACTCTCTAAAGAACCCATACTATACATAACGTCTTAAGTGACTATGCATAATTTGATCAGCTCTCTATTTGGTTTTTAGTATTTGCTGACTTCTCTGGCAAGAGCGCCTCCCAGATCACTGAGCAGTTGGAAATACCTGTTGACTTTTCCTAATATCCAGCTAAAATTTCTTCATCAGTTGGGACAATCGAAAATAACGTCGACTATTTTGAATAAAATGGACTAAAAATCCTGATTTAACCCTTTATTCATCTTATTCTTCTCCCTTTTTCCATTATTTTTCCATGGTTTACGCTACCCTGCCCTGTCTTCTCAGGGTAAGTAGTGTGAGAAGGTTGTATCCAATACATGCAAAAGTTTCTTTACCCTGACCCTTCTTATCATTGTAACGAATGTGTGGCATCCATGCATGACCCTTTTAATGACGGAATAGAGTCTCTCTCCCGGAGATCGTTTTCTTGTGTTCCTGAGATCTCCTTATTTTATCAATGGTAAGTGGATGGTTTCTTGATGCCTCTGCACCTTGCACCTGCATATCCTTTGTCCCTGTAGTATGTTTGAATCGATTAAAAAACATGGGTATTTTGACTCCAACCCATGAAAATGTAATAGGTTATATGTCAGGTTGGATTTATAAAAAATATGATCAGTTTTCTAGACCAGAAGAGGGTAGATATAAATTACCAGTACCGTAACGGCGATCTGTTCGCGCTTATGACCAATGCAGGAAAATCAGTCTCAAGATACATATCTGAAAATTTTAATCCCGGTTCAGTCCTGCTGTTCATATGTGGTACAGGAAACAATGCCGGGGATGGGATTGTGGCAGCCCAAAATCTGCAGGATAAATTCAGGGTGGCAGTGTACCTGGTCAAAGGAAAATCATCTATGAAAACCGATATGGCAAGAAAAG
>JAJZJZ010000172.1 GCA_021809755.1 Thermoplasmata archaeon | reverse complement strand
CAGGTTCATCAAGTTCACCGAGTTCCGGATTCCAGAACTTATCTTCGTTCTCTTTTGAGTTCCAGACCAGAATTTCCTCTTTCTTCTTCTCAGTTGAATTCATGTTTCTTTTGTAACCTTTTCAAGCGTAAAAAAATTGCGGTAACAACACAATCCATTCCAGTTAGGTTTGCAAACTATTGGACCCATAACATCGATCATGTCAGCATGCATCATCTATTTCTTCTGTCTTTTCTCCCATTTCACTTTCCCTATTTTCTTATTTCTCCTGTTTTCAAGAATCTTATCGCACATCGACCTGAATTCAATATCATTGGGATGTTAGCCCTTGAAGACCATGGATGAGGGGGTGAGGACATTTTCAAATGGAGATCATTTCACAGTATTCATCAGATGGAACAGTGTCTGTATTGTTCCTGTAAATTTTCTTAGACATAGACCCATATGATTCCCGGTTTATAATTGGATCAAACTCTTTCAGTTTATCCAAATCCTTCATTGATGAATATGCTTCCCAGAGACAGTAATCCACCATGTTGTTCATTGATCATACACGCTCATCCAATGAGCAAAGCTTTACTTCTATAAAGTAGCTGAATAATGGCAGATATTTGAACTTATCAGGATCTTTAACGAATGATGTTAAAAAAAGAGTGGTTTGGGATGTCTGTGATTCTCAAGGGGAGGCCTAGGAAAAGTTTAATGTGTGTCCTTTTTGTACTCAAGTTTCGAAAGAATTTGTTCGTAGGCCTCGTTGATCTCTTTCATCCTATCCTGAGAAATGCCACTGTTTGTGTCAGGATGGTATTGTTTCGCCAGTTCACGATAAGCAGCCTTCACCAGCCCAACGTTGGATGTTGGGAAAATCCCCAATACCCTGAAGTACCTCTCGCCGTCCGAAACACTTTTTGCTTCCTCTTTATGGTTATCATTTGTTGCTTCATTTTCATTATAAATATGAGTTACCCTAACTCCATCTTCTGGTATTCCATACTTTCTTGCAGCTGATACTAATGGCTTCATTGCCCTAGAAATCTCTTCTCTCTTAGTCTTTAACCCGCAAAGGAATTCAGAACGTGCAATATAGCCATTTCCATTAATATACACCATGAGAAGATCGATTTCTTCAATATTTTCTCTCCTAAATTTCCAGGTGATATTATTTACTCCGAGGGTTTTATGATAAACATCAGGAAACCCTCCAACTGAAGCCCCTTGTACTGTCCAAGAACTTCCACTTCGAGATGAAGGTATTATAAAATAAGAATAAACATACTGCTCTATTCTTCCTGACTTGATCTTCCCAGCACTGTATTTGAAAATTATTGACCCAGAATTATTGAAAAAATTGAGTTCCGGTTCTTGGAATATTGAGAAAGGAATCTTCTTCATTAATGTCACTCCTCTCAATTGTTACGTTGTTTTTCCAGCGTTGGTTTCCATCTCATTGCATAGATTCCTGAAAATAATATTATGATATATAACAAAGAAAAAAAGATGGCGAAACCTATAATGTTTGACACGATTCCAACCTCTGAGAAAAATATAACTCCCAATATTCCAAGAACAGTGTAAGGATAAGCAATAATTTTCCTGGCAATTCTCTTCCTATCTGTCAGGTAAAAAACTATCCCCACGATAAAAATAAGAACGAAGAGAAGAAGATAGAGAACATTAAAAACAAAGTACCCAGACAAAGAAGCTGTCATATCTGGGCATAAGTCTTTCTTTAAAATATCTTTCGACGTTTTCTTTTAACTGGCATTTTTCTGAGTTTTCATGGAGGTTGTGAGTATTGTCGTAAATTTAGCCAGTTATTCATAGAAATCTCTCTATTATTCCTTCTTTTTTTACTTCTTTTTCTTTTTTTCGTATTCGAGCTCTCATGCTATCACCCCTTGTTCTCTCGGTTGAATAACCGTTGGAATGCTGTATGCCATATTGACAAATGTCATTTCACCCTCACCCTTCGCACCGTGGTAACAAGGGTGGGACAACAGTTCTGCACTCTCTTGATCATGGAATATGATCGTTCTCTGGATACCCGTTTCCTGAAGATCCTCAAGTTCCTTCGGACCTGTTCATTGGTTAGTGTGGTGTTCCTCGATGCACGATCCATGGTGCCCTTAATTCCTCGACAGAAAACTCCTTGGTATCTCCTGTCTTTGTAGCATGTAATCGCCGGCATTGAAAAAACAGAGGAGAATGAAAGGGATTGAATCTGTGAATGCAATAATTCCTGAAGGAATCAATGACATGAGATATTACGTCACGAACCGCAAGAACTGGAAGGCAAAGAGGATGCTGGAAACATACATCGAACGGTGGAGTATAGAGGTCATGCACAATGATTTCAAGCAGGACCGGTTAGGAGGTATCCCCCTTGGGAAGCTATTTAGGACAGAATTATACATCCACCCCATAATTTCCGGGGGGATCCTCCTTGAAATCGCAAGCATAGATCCCTAAACATGTATCCAAGTATTCCCGACAGAGTCGGGAGGAGTGTACAGATATCTTTTGAGATACTTGAATCGCTGTTCAAGGACTTAAAACAATACGGTATCACATTCATTCATGAAGCAAAGAAATCAATCACAGATCCATACAGATCAACCAAGGGTATTCTGGAGGGACCAGGGAAGTTAAATATTGAAACAAATATAATTAAGGTAAAACTCTAGATAATTGAGAAGGGAAAGACTGAGCCAAGAAGGCCGGGCATACTCATAAAAAGATTGGGAACTAACTGATTTTAACTTATACCGAATGGACTGAGTGAAGAATCATAATAGTTTC
>JAJZJZ010000034.1 GCA_021809755.1 Thermoplasmata archaeon | reverse complement strand
ACTGACTTTGTCCCGAGGTTCTCAAACCACCTTCGCACATCTTCATCGAGAAGCAGTTCCTGATACTTCGGCTGCATGGTCATGAGAACATAACGAGTGGTGGCATAAAAGGTATTCGATTAATAGTTTTAATGGACCGGTCGGGACTTGATTAAAGTATTAAGCGAATACTGTCGTTAATCATAATTAGTACCTCTCTTTTACAGCTGAATTTTTATATATTATCAAAGATTACTTATTCGTATAAAACGCAATTTGGATGCATACTATCACAAATTTACAAAATGAGACCTCACGCAAAAAGTATGTAAGAAACTTCAAATTAGGGGTTAAAACAAGAGAGTGAGAGAAGTGCAGTGCTCCGGGAGTGATGATAAATGCAAGAATCGACCATATGGACTGTTGTAGAAAGAGCTGGTATAAAATTAGAGCCACTTTTCGATGTTTTAAAGAAGGCTCATAGTTCCAAGAGTATCGTAGCTTTGCAGGAGGATGAATATCAATATGCAATCCATAAATTCGAAGAGAAAACGGAAAGAAATTCTAGGTATATTTCAGCACAGCTTATAAAATATAAAAAGGAAACTTCAATTGAGTCTTACGATATCAATAAAGACAGGATTGAGACGGAAACCACTGCCAACCCACCGGTTATTAGTTATTCTAACTTTGTTGTTTTTAGCAAGTATATACTGATAGAGCAGAAAGGAAGGACTCTTGGTCAAAGACAGATCCTTAATGCTCTTCTAAAATTCTACGAATTAAACGAAAATTTACCAAGACTTGATCTCGGATTTATTCTGGATACCAAAGTTTTGGATGAATTTATTAAAAGCCAGGAAAAAATTACACTAATTAGGTTTTCCAATATCGTGCTCAATCCTGACAATCCTGACAAAAATATTCAGCAGTTTGAGAACTTTATTCGTGACACTAATGGTAAAAACACTGAAATCTCAAACCCAACAGGAGCAGGAATAAATAAAAATTCAAAAATTATAGATGGGGGACTTAAGCTATCGAAAATGGATAAACTGAACATCAAGATAGAGAGTGAAAGTGAAGGCGAAAAGCAGGTTTTCAATTCTGTGGAGGGGAGAAATAAACTAAAAGAAAAAGTATCTTATGAAAATGGAGAAAGAGACAAAACCGTATTTCAGAGATTTCTACAGAAGATGAGAGAATTACTTTAGTTTACTATCGTTCTCCTCCCATGCTTTTTGAAGTTCTGGAGTTTTTCTTGCTGCCATTACAGCAAACTTTCTTAACGTTTGGGCAATGATAACAACTGTACCGAGGAAACCATAAATTGTGGAAAAAATTGCAGGTATAAGCAATATCAGTGAAAAGTGTATTACTGCTAAAAAGCCATATAATCCTATAGAAGCGAATATCCAGCATGCAGTCCATGTAGTTTGTAACAGCAGATATTGATAATTATTGGTGAAAACTAACGCATATAAGTACTTCATATCTTGAATTGAAAATATTATTGCGTATGTAGCTAAAATTAGACCTAGGAGAGCTATATTTAGGCCTAGCACAAAAATAAATTCGCTGTTTGTAAGCGGAGGTAATTTATTGAAAATGACAATTAGCACAGTCAAAAGAAGTGATAAATAGAAATCCCAAGATTGCTTAGATAGAAATATTTTCTTAAATCCTCCATTGGCATGAATCAAGTAGGATAGCTTATAATATTTCATGTCTTCGTTTGTCATTTTCTACATCTTTATTACGTTAGTATGGAACAAAGGTATTAAAATCGTGTTGAAAGGTTAGTTGTTGTAAATAGGCACTTTGGGATCAATACTTTTCTTTAGAAAAGAATTGTCTTAGTGCCATACATTATCATCCCTTTGAATAGTCGAAAAGTGGCACAGTATGAGAGCCACCTCTCATATTGCTGTAATTCCGCACTGAGCGAAGCGGCATTGTGCGATCAAAATTCCCCTCCCCTATCCCCTCTAATTGCACTCCGCAGGAGAGAATAATGTGCCCGAAGCGAGCCGGAAGTCTTGCGTAGCAAGACCGAGTGGTGTGAGCGTTAGCGGTGGGTGGTGTGAACACCAAGCGTAGCGAAGGTGTGAAACACCACACATACACCACGAGCGGCGAGCACAGGACACCACCCTGAAAGAGCATAGCGAATGAAGGGCTCTTCGAAGAAGAGTGCGAGACGTAAATCAAAAGAGGGGTGGATTGCGTGAGCAGGACGGGGTGAATTTTGATTGAAGTCGAAGCATGGGGTCCTGTGCTCGGCGTGCAGGCGAGCTGAGGGCACATAAATTGGCGAAGGCTCAAAGAGGGGTAAGGGGTGAATTTGAGCCTAAGTTGTACTGTTTTAGTTCACTTTACAGATCGGAAAAAATCTTGCTAACATCATCTATCCAATATTTCCTGTACTTCTCACCCACCACACTCAAGTTGTCCGTTTTCATGAATAGGTACACTTTTATGGAGAAGCTACTAAACTGAAACTTTTTTTGGGAGTCATTATCTTCAAACAGTTTACTGAAATAGTCAGCTTTTTGTTGATAGTCTGTATATTTGGTACTCTTTGGATCTACAAACACTATTCTGTAATCATTTCCCTTCTTAAGCCAAAATATGAAATCCGGAGAGTAATCCCTCATCCTGTTTTTTTCTGCATCGTAATATGGAATATTGACTCTATCTAGAGTCTCATCAATCTTAGAAAAAACCCACCAGTCTAATTTTAGGTACCTTCCCTCACCACTTGATATAAACGAATCGAGGTCATGTATGAATTTCTTCTCACTTTCGACCTTTATTATATGGTTAATGAAATCCGCCTTATCGGAGGCTGCCAAAATTATTGGCAAGTAGTAATGGTATGCCAGATTTATTAGCTCTATTTTACTATCATCGTAGTCGAACAATAATTTCTTCTTGGTGTTTGCCAATTTCTCTATCTGGAAAGTATATTCATCTATGTCTATCTCCTTTGATTCAAGCTTCCTTTTGAGTTCTTTTTTTATTATTTCGGGGCTCTTGAACCTCTTTACCTCTTCTATTTTTTCCGTTAGTTCTTTCATCTTCTCTTCAGAGGCCATCTCTACGCTGATTTCTTTAAAGTGAATGATTTCGTTCTCAAGCTCTTTAAATTTGTCCATCTCCTTCATAGATGCATTGAGATGGTCTATGAGACCAGCCAACTGGGTATGGACATTCTTTGAATCGGTATTAACAAAGTTGTCTTTGCTTAGGTAATCATGTAATCTCTCTAAAGTGGCCGGTCTCGTCCTATCGGAATAAAGCGCATATGTTACTCTATCATCCCCGATCCAATTAACGTACTCCTCCAACAACTTGAAATTACCGTGGAATTTCGGAAGGTCTCTTAACTTGATTTCTTTCTTTTCGATATAAACCGGCAAAAGAAGAGTTGGATTGAAGTCAAAATTACTCTTCTTGACATCTATTAGTTCACCGGCTTTTTCTCGCTCAAATTTTATACTCTCCATTATTTTTCTGAGATTTTGTTCATTTGTTCCGAACACAAATAGGGTTTCTATGAGTGAAATAGAGCATTCTTGCCCTTTTTGCTGAATGAACGATAATAACTTACTAGCCTCGATATCACCATTCTTCGATAAGGTTTCGATTCTTTGGCGTTTGTTCTTAAGGGGTTCTATTCTCACTCCTCTTCCTAAGGATTGGAGAACATACTTTTGTGCATCCCCCGTACCAATATTTACGAAGACCATTACGTTTGGTCTATTGGAGTCCCAGCCTTCGTAGAATGCTCTGGAGCCCATAAGTATGTTAATAGGGCTCTCCTTGCTATTTAAATTATTAAAAAAGCTATCCTCTATAGGATTTTCACTCACCTCGTAATCCGAGAGAGTTTCCTTTAGCCATTTTGTTATATCACCAATCTTCATTGAGGCAAAATACCTATCAGAGGTTTTCAGTTTAAATGCAAGCTCTTCGTTGTTCGCCAGGGTCTTAACAACCTCTATTTTTCCAGTGCTATCGGAGTTGTAAACGTATTTTAAAATATCGTCAAAGGCCAAATTTTGAAAATCGGCTGTGTTTAAAATCAGCTTCCCATTTCCGAACACATATTCCGGTTGATTCTTGAACTCTTCTATAATTGATTCCTTTACCTCCTCGAACTTACTCTTGTCAATCTTGTTGAGAGCTATTTCTCCCAAAGTTTCAAAGAATACTTGAAGATCAGAATTTTCTATATTTGTGGTATTTCCATAAAGCACCAACATAGGGTTATGATAAATATTGTCGGAAAGAGAGAATATACTGTGATAAGCCTTTTTAATCATCGCTAATGTGATCAGGGTCTTTAATGCAACAATTTTTCTCTCTTCAGAATCGGCATTACTTTCTACTCTTTCTAAAGCTTCCATACTCTGTTGTGAAACGTAAACATTCTTTCCATAACCTCTCTTGGTAAAAGCTTCTAGGTTAAGATTAAATACAGTCGTTATCAGATCCCATGCATCAGTAAAAGTAGCTGAGAAGTTAAATAGAAACCCGTTGCGTGAGAGAATTGAGTAAAATATCTGTCTCTTGGAATCTTCTTTATTACCCTTATGCGCTTCGTCTAGGATTATGTACCATTTGCCATTGTTTTCAATATCTTCGAACGAAAGCAGCTTCTCGCTAGATGTGTCCGATATTAAATCAGAACGGTAAACAAAGATGTTTATGTCCTCCTTGTTGAACATTAGGTTATGCTTAACTTTGTCGTATTCTTTTAGGTCCCAATACCTTATTTTTGAGGCTGAGAATGAATTAAATTCTTCGATATGGGTCTTTATTTGAGCTAACAAGTCTTCCCTGTAAGTGAGAAATAAAATGTCTTCATCTGGGATTAGCCTCCTTTTTTTTAATTCGTACAAAATTTCTATCAATTTAACAATAACTAGGCTCTTCCCGCTGCCAGTAGCCATCCAGAACCCCATTCTATTCGTGAAGTTGTAGAATGGAATTTTTTTACCCTCCGAGTTGTAATATTTTTCGGCAATTTTGAAAATATTTCCATTTTTAGTTGAAACGCCCAGCGAATCTGCATACCTTATGTGTTTTTTGATTGCGTTGAAAAGTGTCTTCTTACCTTCCTCCAAACTACTTTCATGGGCATATCCAGTATTATTCAAAAGATTAGCGTAGTAGTGATATAGGAATTTTAGCGCCGAACTCAAAGCCTCCCTTTGATAATCGTATAAGACTTTGTTATCCGAGAATCTGTTGAATTTAAAATCCCACGAATCAGGTAAAGCTTCAAGTGTTATGTCAGCGATTAGTTTCTGGTAAACTGGTCTTTCTTTTTCTGTATCAATCACTTTACCACCATATTAGAGGCTTTATTGTTTGGAAATCTATGTCTTTGAAGCTAATTTTTTCACCGTCCTCAAACACTACACTATCTCTTTCTATGCGCTTGATGAATTTCCCTTTAAGATTAGACAGAGTTTCTGCGAGATCAATATTCGGATAAATCTCGTCAAACTTTATCTTTATTCTATTCTCCTTGTAATCTAGTTCCATCTTATCGAGCATTTTTTTATCTTTTAGGAAAACGTATTGATTATAGATACCATCACTATCTAAATCCAAAAATGGCTCAGAATCGCTGTAATGAATGTTTCTTAGTGTTTGCTCGTAATGTTCCACATCGTAGTACTTGAAAAAACCTCCTCCATTCCAATTCACATCCTTACTCAGATGAGGCTTTCTAACAACAGGACTATGGATCGCTCGGAATTCTTTGTCCCCACGTAGCACTATTTTCATCCTTCCTAGCGCTCCAATTTTTTTCATGATTACAGTCATCTCATTCTTTGTTTCAGATACAACTTCAACTATAGATGGATTATTCCGCTCTATCGGTTCCTCATTGTTTTCTTGATCCTCACCATCCTCCGTTTTACTTATTTTTACCATATCAAGATAGGTTTCGTTGAAATAGTCTCCCATTTCAATCCCTATCCATTTTCTTGAAAGTTTCTGCGCAACACAGGCAGTTGTACCGCTCCCAAGGAAAGGGTCTAAAACAAAATTTTGCAAGTCCGAAGATGTTTGAATGATCCTTCTAAGTAAATTTTCAGGTTTCTGATTACTCGCGAACGAGAAACTCTCTGTGATTCTAGGCTCGCTGTATTGAAAAGAGTATATGTCGTTCCAGATCGTACCTTTAGCTTTTACTTTGTATTTAACACTCTCTTGAACAAACTTTCCATTCTTCCATCTTTCTATATAAAGAGATTTCTTATTATCACCTAGGACATCCAGCCAACCTAAGTTGGCATCATCCCTATTTAACAGTTCATAAGCCTTATGGAAAATTGTGGATGATCCCTTTGCGTAGTAGTGAATAAAATCAGCTTGGCGAATCCAGTTTAGTGCCTGTGATTTAAATCCTGAAATATTTTCACCAGTATTCCATGTTATCTTAGCTCTGAAGTTATCAACTCCAAATGTGCTGTCTAGGAGGATTCTTGCATAGTGTTCTGAGATGTGATCAAGGTGCAGGTATAAATTGCCTCTTGGATTAAGGAAGTTGTACAAAATGTCAAGTCTGTTTTGGATCATTGTCAGCCAAGAGGAGACTTGATAGTTATCGAGGAAAATAAAATCGTTACCAGTATTAAAAGGGGGGTCCAAATATATCAACTCAACCCTTTCCTTCCATTTCGGGAAAATTGTCCTGAGAACCTGATAATTTTCACCATGTATCAGGTGTCCGTCCAATTCTGCGTCTAAGTTGGCATACAACTGTATTATTCTAAGCTCCATATCCTTAAAATATTTAGTATCTAGTGGGAGTGTTTCAAATTTGCTATTCAGACGAGTGGGAGAATTGCTCTCAATCAGAATCGAATTCTTCTCAAAATCCTCATCGACAATTCCTAAAACTTTCCATTCCTCGATCTGTTCGGAAAAATTGTCATGATTTATTATCTCTCGCAGAAGCTGATAACCTCCTTCCTTCTGCGCAATCCGGTTTATAGTTATAACATAGTTCGAGTTTAAAATGAATTTTGGTTTCGTCCATATTTTTACTAGCTCATCCTCAAATTGTGAGACAAAATCAATGACCTTAAAAGCAATATTCTGTAGGATTTTTAATTGTTTAAGCCTTTTTTCTGTATAATCACTCTCGTCATCAAAAATGTAATTCTTTAGCCACAAATCGAATTGCTCTCTCAAGAATGCCTTTGCATCTTTATTTATAAAATAATCGACCTCTGTCTGTTTCTTAAATATCTTAAAAAGCTCGGCTAGTTGTTCTTCACTTATATTTATACGTTTTAAATTCAACTCCCTCAGAATTTCCGGTACCTTTGTTTCCCTTCCATGCTCTGAATATTGTGGTTTAAATGTTATGACTTTGTCATTTATGCTATCAAGTTCAAAGATTATCACTCTCCTCTCGTTGGATTTTTTTCCCTCTATCTGAGCAGCATCAAATTTAACAGTGTACTCGGAGCCTTCGATTGTGTAATTAATCGATATGCTCTTAAATACGTTGTCGGTTTTGACGTAATAAAGCATATTCGTTTTCCAAAACAACATCACGTCCTGATTATTGGTGTATATTTTTTCATAAACTTTTGATTTTAGTGGCGTATAACTGAAGTATATACTACCAGACTCTGAAAAGTAGGTCTTAAAGAATGTGTGAAGTCTTGTGAACAATTCCTCCTTGAATTCCGGAAATTCTGCTGTCTCCTTTTCAAGGTCAGATTTTAACAGTTTGAGAATCTTTTCGAAATACGTTGATTTTATCCTCATTAGGTTTACAAAGCCAGAATTCCCCTCAACTTTTGCACCAATGAAAATATTCTTTAAATCTTGGTAAAATTCATCTTCATTTCTGACCATTTTATAACCTCTTTTTAAGCTCTCCAGATACAATAGACTCATCCGATAATAATATTTGCGACTCCATTGTATAATATCTGCCTATCTTCTTTTTGATGAGCGTGATAAGACCTAAATTCTGCAGGTAGTTCACGCTCTGGAAGAACGTGGACTTGCTCACACCTCTGAGGAGCATGTTGCCTGACGCTGATACCTCGGAGTATGCCCTGTTGGTATCCTGATTCTTGATCAGGGCTGCCAGTATCAGCAGATCACGATCTCCAAGGTTCTTCAGTGTTTCGCCCTCCACTTCCACATAGGCCTGCTTCAGGGCAGTTCTTACGGAATCATCGTCCCACTTGTTCAGCCTGCCGATGATTTCCAGTGCCTTGATGCCTATCCTTGCGTCGCTCCTGTAATCCCTCACAAGCATAGCAGACAATAAACCCAGAGACTCCTTGTCGTATCTGTTAAGACCCTCGTCGGCCCTCATTTTCAGTATCTCCCTGATCTCATCCGAGCTGTATTCATGGAATACGATGTGATCAGGCTGCAATGAGCTCTTGACGCTCTCATCGTTCATGTCCTTGTACCAGTATACCTTCTGCGTCAGGAGGATAAGATTGGCCCTGGTGTGTCTGGTTAGGTGATACAATATGTCATAGTCCTGGAGAAAATCGACCTCGTCAAGGATAACAATGGACTTTCCGGAAAGCATGGAATCGAATCTGCTCTTCACCTCATCGATATCGTGGCCTCTGCTGTCAATTCTCGTCAGCTTGCGGTAAATCTTTATGGATGTGGGGTTTTCTCTTGCGTTTACGTAGAAAAACGGTATGGATTTGCTTTCCCTGAACGCCTTTGCTATTGTCAGCGCACTCAGGGTTTTTCCTGAGCCCTTGGAACCATAGACGATTATGTGCCTTGGAAGGTTCAGGTTCACATAATCCGCAAGGTCGTTTGTCACCTTGTTCAGTTCGCTTCTTATGAGGATTCTTGGCGGCTTGAAGTCCATGTCAAAGATTATTGCACTCTTTATGTTGCTTGTCTCTTTGGCTCTTTCCTTCACCTTCTCCTCCACAAACGATATGGGATCTTTCATGGACATCGGATTACCCTTGCGACTGTTTGATTGGACACGCAAAATTCTTAAGACTTCCGAACGGGTCGGATATCGCAGTGTTGTAAAATGGTAATTTAACATCTTGGAGAGAGAGTGTGAGAAAACGAGTGAGGCTTCCGGACAGGATGATGCCGTTCAAAAAATAGCAAAATTCCATTTTTCTGGTATGGTATGTTCATTGTATCAGTTATATAATATATATAAGAAAAGCACTGACGCGTTCGGCGACTCTCTCTCTTTCAGTGGATTTCCCTTAGAATCCTGAGTATCGGGGTGGTGGAGCATTCAAGGGACTTCGCTATGGCTCTTGCTGATAATCCTTTCTGCTTCAGCTCCATTACCTTTCTTCGGTCTATGAAGCTCCCGGACCTGGTCTTCAGTGCAGGCCTTCCGAATTTGACGCCCCTGCTCTGTGCCTGTTCCCTGCCTGCCTTGGTCCTGGAATTGATCATATTCCTCTCAAATTCGGCAAAAGCGCCCAGAATTTGCAGGAGGAGCCTTCCATTGGGCGTTGTGGTATCTATGCCCGGGTCATTGACGCTGACGAATCCTGCGCCATTCTGGTCCAAGAATTCAAGGGTTCTCAGCAGATCGGACAGGGATCGGGCAAACCTGTCGATCTTAGAAACAATAACAATCTGTGGTCTCTTGTCAAGCGATTTGAGCATCCTCTCGAATTCCGGTCTCTGAGTATTCCTGCCTGACTTCGCCTTGTCTTCAAATATCTCTAATTCGTAACCTTTCTGGGCTGTATACTGCCTGATTGCCTCCTTCTGCCTCTCATTTGAGCCCTGCCTGACCTCTTCTATGGTGCTTGCCCTGACATAGGCAAAAGCGAGTGCCATTTAAATCATAGAATTTAGGGACACATATGTTATTAAAATCCAGTGTTTAGTGGCGTTACTAAAATTACAAGTTTAGTGACAAGGAATTTTTTTCTTTTTTCTGAGATTTGACGGCCAATTTCAGTAGTGGAATAATGAATGTCAGGGCAAACGTGAGCAACACAAACATTTTTCCTAAAGCAGACGGAGAGGTATAGCCGCTCGTTACAATTCTGTAAGTGCCATCCCACATACCAAGAAGAAGCAACCACCATAGCCTGCTCTGCATCAGAGTCTGAAAATTTAGTAATGCTCTTTCTTTTCTTGGTTTCATTCCTCTATCCCATGTTTTACTGAGCACTCCCGCAATCAAGAACCCGAATATGATCATAAGCAAACTTTGTCCAAATAAGGCTAATCCTAAAAATTCTCCAACTGCAAGGAAAAGCAATACTAAAGCTGCTGTTAGAATCTTCTGTGATTTTTTCTGATTTTTCATTTCAACACTCTGTAAGTTTTTAGTTAACCGTTACTTGTTCAACCGTTTCCTGATTTCAGTTTCAACGTTTTCCAATTCCTGTCCTTTCTCCCGTGCTATCTTCTCCAGATCGCTTCTCCACTTCTCTATCAGTTCATCAGGTCCGTAATACTTGGAATACAGCCTGTAAGTGTCGTATTGCCTGTCCGTAACCTTGAACCCAATGGTTTTCGTGAACCGATGTTCCGTTTGATCATCATTTCGTTCCTGAATATTGGTGGGCTTCAGTGATATAAGGTCATCCAAACCTCTTCGTTTCTTTTCGCTCATCGTTTCACCCTTAACCTGTTCTCAACCTCTTTTGCAAGCTCAACATAAGATTTTGAGGCAGAAGCATCCTTCCTGTAAATTACCACTGGCTCTCCAGTCATTGTTGAATCAGTCACGGTAACATTTCTCGGTATTATGGTCCTGAACAGGTGCTTCGAGTAATGCTTCCTGACATCCTCAAGCACCTCATTCGATGATTTTGTTCTCGAATTGAACATGGTTACGACCATTCCCAGTATTTTCAGCGTTCGACCAAGCCTCGTGTTCACGAGATCCACAACGTTTAGCAGCTGTGTGAGACCTTCAAGCGCGAAGAACTCTGCCTGCACTGGTATCAGAACGTAATCAGAAGCCACCAGTGCGTTTATGGTGAATACGCCAAGGCTTGGTGGTGTGTCGATAATGATGAAGTCGTATTGCCCTGACAGCTTCCTGAGTTCGTTGGCAAGGATGTATTCCCTGCCCATCCTGCCAGATAATTGCACTTCTGCACCTGCCAGGTCTATTATGCTTGGAGCAATGTCAATGCTGTCTTTCCTGATTATGGCTTTCTCAAGGCCTCCATCAAGCATCACATCGTACATCGTCCGGTTCAGTTCACCTTTATTCACGCCAAAGGAGGTTGTAAGATTGCCCTGCGGGTCGATGTCAATAAGCAGCACCCTGTGTTTTCTTGCCAATACCGAGCCAAGGTTTACCGCGGTTGTGGTCTTCCCGCATCCCCCTTTCTGGTTGGCGATTGAGATGATCATTGATTGAACTTGGAAGCAAAGAGTTATAAGTTTATGGTTAACCCGCTTGGAATAACGGTTAGCGGTTAACTGAAAATAGAGCGAGTGGGACAAAGATTTTAGGTTTTATCGTTGAATAAATAGCATGTCATTATTAGTCAGCGTATTCCTGGCACTGGTTGCAGCTGCGATAGGAGCTGTTGTAACTTATTTATATTTGGACCGGGAGGGACACGAAGATAAGAAGGTAAAATATTCGATAATGGTTTTCCTGATCGTTCTTTTAGTGATTCTCTTTGCTATGTATGAAAACATTGTTTCGGCTTGGGTTAATAACCTTTTTACTTAATCTGCGTCTTATTTTTTTCTGGCTCTGTTAGCATTTCCCTCATGGAATCGATTGTCATTACCAGAACTCTCTCCCCAAGTCCCTTATATTTGTCGATAAGCTCACTGTTAGGAACAATAATTATCACCCTCAGGTTCGTTCCCGCTATTCTTTCCTTCAGGTCCTCCATGCTGTGCTTCAGTCCCGTCTCGACCTCCACCATGAAGAAATCGGTCTCTATGTCGAATGCTCCTCTCTCCCCAGTGGTGGATATCCTGTTTACGGATACACCAAGTTCGTTCAGTATATCGACTGCCTGGCTCTGCATTCCTGTGTGCAGATTCGTCAGGTTGGGGCTCTTCGAATAGTACATAACGATCGGTTTGCCATCCCTGAGGTATTTGACCCTGCCAACTTCATTGTTGTTCTTCAGCTCTTCAAGAATGGTCTTTATTCCGAGCTTTGCCTGATCCTTGCTGATTCCGTATTTCACCGATATTTCCTTTCCCATTTCGGTTGCATAGGACATTCTTTCACTGAGAATCTGCATAATCTCCTCCCTGTAGTCTATGTCCTTCCCTCTCCCTCCAACTCCCTCTTCCATCCTTGCTTCCTTGACTGCTGCAGGAATCTTCTGCGTTTCTCTGTATTCAGTGCCGTCGGAAATGTACGTCAGTACAGGAGTGAACGCCTGGCTCTCTGGAAACTCTATGTCAGTGAACTGTCTGGGCTGTAGCACCGAGACGGAAAATCTCACAAGCTGGTTGTAGGACAGCATCTGCAAATCTGCATCTCCTAACTTGAAGGTGAACTTCGTGCCGAAGTTTGCTCTCATCTCCGGCAGTATGTCTATTAGATTCTGCGTGATGATCCACAGCATTCCCTTATCGCGGATTTCGCGGGACATTACATCAAGGATAGTGTGGTATGATTTCGTCAGCCTGTGGGCCTCGTCAATGCATATGAGAACGTCCTTTCTTTTGCGTTCTTCCATCTCCCTGTATATCTGCCTCAGCATCAGCTCGGCATAGAAGTTCTGCGATTGTTTCGTGGGCAGCGTTGAGAAGTCGAACACGGTGCTCTCATTCGCAAGTTCCACGTTGCCCATATCCTCTATGATCAGGGATTTGACGTTCTGCTCTATGGCGTTGAGCGTTTCGATCTGGTTCTTGGAAGCCGATTTCCTCTTCTCGCTGATGGTCTTCATGAAGCTTTTCCAGTCAGAGCTCTGTGACGCTATCTCCTGCAGAAAAGCAGGAGTCTGCTGTAATTGTATTCCGGAGCTTATTTTCTCGCCAAAGAATGCCGTCATATAGGCCTCGGAGAAGGCGTTTATGTCCCTGAATGGATTTGGCAGGCATTCCTTTGCATCTATCACCGGTATTCCGAGGTGCACCTCATGGTCGTCGGGCTTGAATGAGAATATGATCCTCTGTCTGTCCTCAAATCTTGAAAGAAGGTGCATGGTTAGGTAACTCTTTCCCTGTCCGGAAACGCCCGTAATTGATACGTTCCTGTTTCCCTTATGCTCAATGTAGTCCCTGAGATTTGCAGCTCTCGCTGAGCATTCCTCGCGCCTGAACCTGCCTCTTTCCATATCGGGGATAATGGTGTATGCAATTGCTGCATGGCCTGAAAAGCGTCTCAGCCTTCTTGACAGGTCGTAGAATATTCTTTCCTGATTCCTCAGCGGCAGCTCTATGAGTGGTTTGGAAAGCACCCTTCTTGCATTTATGAGCTCTGAGAAGCCATATTCTCTCATAACCCTATTCTGGTCTTCCAGATATTTATTCATATCCGGCTACCTTTTTATGATGTATCGTCTGTGAGGACTGATCGTTATTGTGTAGTGCTCCACCTTTACAGTGCGTGTTTCTATCAGGTATACCAGGGCAATGATCCCTATGATCACTGCAAGGATTATGGAGTATTCCGGACCCAGAATAAGGTAGATCAGGTACGCTGGAATGCCGAATATCACTGCAAAAATGATGATGTATACGAAAAGAATAAGAGCACAGTACAACAGGACAAGAGCTCCTATGAAAGCCAGGATGAAGCCTGCTATTCCTATGGTCTCGTAAAACAGGTTTCCCGACATTGTCATCGCCAACAGGAATGACCAGAGGCCCTGCCATACAATGCCTGTTACAAATACGGCAACGGCGGTGATCAGGAATCCAAAGGTTATTGCATCTTCGTCCATGATTACCTCTGCGCCCTGAATCTTCTGTTCGGTGTCAGCGTCGCGGATATCGAGGCTTCTTCACGCTTGAATATCAGTCCGCGTCTCGTTATTACCAGATCCATCCTCATGACAGGATTCGATTCGTATTCCACGTAGCTTATGTCGGGATTGCGCTCCATGAACTCCCTGATGGCTGCGATTTGTCTCCGATCTTCAAGCTCATACTGGTTGACCGTGTTCTCGATTATGGTCTCCTGGAGCCGTTCAAGCGTTCCTTTCTTCTGCGGATTGGCTATCTCATATCTTACTATTTCAGGCTGGGAGCCTTCAAAATATTCAGGCCCGCTGTCGTTCACAACCACTCTTCTCACTTTACTCATTTTCGTTTCCTCCATGGAAGAAAGCGAGCCATGTCTGCGCCTTTGCCAGGAACTCTTCCTTGGCAAGGATGTCCGGCTCTGAAAGCAGTATCCTGGTCAGCGGATGATCCGGGAATTTCTTTGCGAAGCTTGCCTTCAGTTTTGCAACACTGACTCTTCTGGCATCTTCCATATACGTGTATTGAGAAGTGTGGCTTTATCCTCAAAAGATAGGATTAAATACTATGAAATCGCGCCTTTTCTTCTCTTTCCGTAGGCAAAAGGAAAGCCTTTCCAGTCTTTGTATTCGCTGGCATCAAGCTTCTTTCTGAAGAAACCGTAGTAGGTTCCGCAGTTCAGGCAGTAGTATTCTGAGGTTTCCATGAAATTTCTTGCAAAAAACAAAAACTCTGCCTTGTTCATATCTTTTAGCGTATTCTTGAACTTGCATCTTCCACAAAAAAACACAGTTTTCAGCCTTCTGCTCTCATCAGTGCCATAGTAGAGGCTGGCCACCTTAACCCACGTTGAGAATAGCTCGGATATCTTCTCCTTTGTAAGGGGATCGTCATGCAGAATGAACTCCCTGTTGACAAAATACACTTTCTTGTTCTTGTGGATGTCATACTCAACATTGATCATTTTCCACTTCTTCGTGAGACTATTGATGTGGTTCCAGTAAAACTTTCTGTCCTTTCCAAATTCTTCCTGAAGTTTATCAATCAGCTTGGCCTGTATTGGCGTAATTCCAAGAAGGTTGAAAATATTGAGGATTCCGATCACCCTGGCGTCCCAGATGTCGGGTAGAGTGTAGTAGAATATGCTCTGGAATCCTTCTACAAAATAGTTAGCCCATATCTCATCTTTGGGAAGCTCTTTCGGTATCTCCAACTTGCTTGTTAAAACGGCAGCTTCATAATAGCCTTGCCGTTTGGCAGTACTGCCTGAAATTCGTATCCCTCGCCGAGGAGCTTTTCTATCTCGTTCATCGGTACGAGCTTCTGCTTCGAGCCGTTGCTTGCCATGGTGCCTGCAACTTTGTCCCTCAGCAGCTTCTGGAAATCATCTGTGCCTATGTCAGCAAGATTCATCTTGTCGATTTCATCCTGCCTGTATCCCACAGCAGAAAGCAGTTGTTGCTGCAAATACAGCCTTGCGTTTTCTTCGGATACATCGCTTATTCTCGTTTCAAGGAACCTGGTGCATTTGTTGTAGGATTCCCTCATTTCATCGATGATATCCGGCGGCAATCGCTTGTTCGTTGAATAGCGGGCCTCGATGTCTCCCTTGTGGCCCATTATGAACTGTCTCCATGGGTGGGATATCAGACCCTTGGATTCTGCAATGTCCAATGCTGTTGAGAAGTACGCTCTCAAAACATACGGTCTCATTTTCAATCCTGCCTGCCCTATGGCCTCCCTTATGTCCCTCGTTACAAGCGTTGTTCTCAGGAATGCGTTCTTCCTGACGCCTCTGACATCGAACTGCAACAATGGAGATTCATAGGTAAGCTCTTCTCCCTGCTTTCTCCGCTCCTCAAGGTATTCCCTGATATAAGTAACGCCCTCTTCACCAATGAAGCTGAAATACTGGTGTCTTGCCTTGCTCAGCTTGCTCTTCACCATAACCGTAGCGGGAATCTTGTCAAACTGGATTTCATCTGACAGCTTGAGTTCCTTGAGGTCTCCTAATCGCAAGCCGTCCGTGCCTTCGTAATCTCCAAGGGATTCCGGCCGTAGCCCGGAGAATGCCATGATTGCTATGGCTACCCTGCCTCTTGAGGTTGCTTTCCTTAGAATTCGAGCCAGCTCCTCCTTGCTTGGCACTCTCTCGTTAACGATTGTTGGTGTTTCGTTTTCCCCGGAGATGTTAACGGTTAACTGCAAACGGATATCGTTAAACTTCAGCCATGAGAGGATGACTTTCTTGAACCTTGCAATGTATGATCCTGCTTTGCCCTCTTTCTCAAGTTTCCTGACAAAGTCCGTGAATTCATATCTGAAATCCTTCTCGTTGGCTCTGGCTTTCTTCAGGATTTCATCTGGCGTTGTTTCAGTGAGCTCGCAGTAATGGCCCAGATTTCTCAATGCCACGGTTGCCGTTAAGACGGATTTCGCTTTGAGATTCTCAAACCATCTTCGTACATCCTCGTCCAGAAGCAATTCTCTATACTTCAGCTGCATGGTCATGAGAACATAACGAGTGGCTGAATAAAAAGTATTCGATTAATAGATTAAATGGACCGGTCGGGATTTGAACCCGAGGCCTCCTGCTTGCGAAGCAGGCGATCTACCGCTGATCTACCGGCCCATGTTCTCGCAATACGGTTTTCCTATTTCTCAT
>JAJZJZ010000003.1 GCA_021809755.1 Thermoplasmata archaeon | reverse complement strand
CCTTCCTCCATTGCTTCTTCCATTCCTGTTATAAGAGAAACTCAACTTCATATCAATAAATGGATCCTGATCAAGTTCAATTCTGCTCATTCTTATCCTGAGCTTTTTCTCGATGTCCTTTATTGAACCGAATTCTTCACTGTCAATTATTGTTAAGGCAGTTCCGCTCTTACCCATTCTTGCTGATCTTCCTACTCTGTGTACATAGATCTCAGGTTCGGAGGGTGCATCAAAATTGATTATATCTGAGACATCATCAATGTCAAGGCCTCTTGCTGCAACATTTGTTGCAACAAGGAATTGAGCTCCTTTTCTGAATTCCATAAGTGATTTCTCTCTCTGAGCCTGGGTGAGATCTCCATGAATAACCACGGCCTCATATCCCTGTGAAACCAGCATATTGTAAAGGGCATCTGTCCCTCTCTTTGTTTCCGAAAATATTATGGATTTCCCAGGCTGATACTCCTTCAGGTATGCAAGAAGTGCAGGTACCTTTGAAGCACCATTGGAAAATGTATACATATGGAAAATTGTGTCAACTGTAACTTCCTTTTCCTGTCCTATTTTCAGGAATTCAGGCTTTTTCATAAATCTCTTTGTAAGACCTACTATCCTCTCTGGAACAGTAGCTGAAAATAGCATTGATTGCTTCTTTTCCGGAGCCTTTGAGATTATGAATTCAATATCCTCAATAAAACCCAGATCAAGCATTATATCAGCTTCATCCAGAACCAGATATCTAATCTTTGAAAGATTGATCTCTCCTCTTTCCATTAAATCAATAAGTCTGCCAGGTGTACCTATTACCATTGAAGTACCCTTTCTCAGATTCCTTATCTGATTTTCTATACTCGCACCACCATAAACAACAACGGGTCTCGTGTTAAGGTGCTTGGACATCTGCTCAGCCACCTTCAAAACCTGCATAGCAAGTTCTCTTGTCGGAACAACGATAATGGATTGTATTCCCTTTTCACCGGTTGCATTTTGTAATATTGGTATCAAAAACGCTCCAGTTTTTCCCGTACCTGTCTTGGATCTGACAATCAAGTCCCTGCCTTCAAGGGCGAGGGGTATTGCCTTTTCTTGAACCTCTGTAGGCTCTATGAAATTCATTTCACTGAGTGCGTCCAGAAGTTCGCTTCTTAGATCGAACGCATCGAATTTTGTCATTTAAACACTCTTTTTGGTTAAAACACAGAATAATCTTAGATTCTCCTTGTAGTTTTCCTGCCCCTTAATCGAGTATTTATATTTAAGCTATTGTAGACGGGGTCAAATGCATGCCTATAGACACCATATCATGGCCAAAAAAGCTTGTATAAAGCCTCTTCTCAGAATAATCATATCAATAATATGCTTATTCAAATTCATAAATCATGATTTCTCTTTATCTGAAGTGCTCTCTATTGCCTCAACAGTTAATTTTTCTTCATGTTTTGTCTCTATGGCATTAAGTCTTGAAACAGCCTTAATAATCTGTAACTCATCCTTTTGAACTGGAATAGAACTTCCAACTCTGGCAGATCTTAGGGTAAGACCACTTGTTTTCAGATTGCTCTTTAGTGCTCTTATCATGTGGATTATCTCTATTGATTGCTCAAAAACCCCTTCATATTGCAAATTTATACCAATTGGCCATGTCTTATTATGAATGCTTTCCTTTGATCCTATAATCTCATAACATTCCTCAGTTATAAACGGCATAAATGGAGCATACATCATAAGAATATTTTCCATTACCATTCTAGACACACCTGTGGTTTCAGCTCGTTGTTCTATGTCAAAATCTGAGGAACTAAAAACTGCCTTGCATATTTCCAGATAATCATCGCAAAATATCTCCCAGAAGAATTTGTCAAGTTCAAGTCTGGCCTTTGCCAGCTCAAACTCATCCATAAGTGTGCTGACCTTCACTATGGTCTGATTCATCTTTTGTACAATCCACATATTATGTTTCATTGTGGGGAGTTTCTTTGAGGTTTCATCATTGGTAAAAGAGGAAACCAGCTTTGTCGCATTAAACATTTTAATAACAGTTCTTCGACCCCTCGTAAGTTCCTGTTCTCTAAGCTTGGCATCTTCACCCATTGAATATGCAGAAGCCCAGAATCTCATGGAATCTGCACCATATTGGTCGATTATTTCCTCTGGATAAGAGGTATTGCCCTTGCTTTTGCTCATTTTAGCACCCTGAGCATCCAGAACGTTTCCTGAAATGAAAATGTGTTCCCATGGAATACGGTTCCAGTGAAGATACGATCTAAGTATTGTGGTAAAAGCCCATGTAGAAATGATATCATGCCCCTGGAATCTGGCAGTCATAACGTTGTATTTCGAACCTAACCCTGCCTTCTCCAGGTACAATGAAGGGGTAAGAGATGAAGTTGCCCAAGTATCCATAACATCACCATCTGCAGTAACTTTTGAAGACCCGCATTTGGGACAATTTGGTGCTTTTTGGGAAGGGTTCACCGGTAAGTCTTTGTCAGAGGGGAAAAACATTTCATCACACGAGGTGCAATAAAAAACAGGAATTGGGATTCCATACGGTCTCTGCCTTGATATGCACCAATCCCATTTGAGGCCTCTAACCCAATTATCATATCTTACTTTCATGAATTCAGGGTGCCATTTTATCTTCTCCCCTTGTGCTAGTAATTCTTCCTTAAGATTCATGCACGCAATAAACCACTGCTTGCTTATACCAAGTTCAAGGGGTGTTCCGCATCTCTCATGAGTATTCACGGAATGTTCAATCTTCTTCCTGTCCATAATCAAATGTTCCTTTTCCAGATATTGAACAATGATAGAACGAGCCTCCTGAATACTCTTGTTTGCAAACAACTTTCCGTCGTTAACACGCCCATTTTCATTTATAATTATCCTGCTTTCCAAATTATTTTTCTTCCAGATTTCATAATCATTTTGGTCCCCAAAGGTACATACCATTTCGGCCCCGGTTCCCTTTTCTGGTAGAACTGATTCGTCAGTGATTAATTTCACAGTATGGCCGTATATTGGAACAATAAATTCTTTTCCAACCATACCTGCAAATCTTTCATCTGAAGGGTTTACACACACCGCAACGCATGCACCAATTAACTCCGGTCTTGTAGTTGCTATTCTTAAGTATCCTCCTTCAACTCCTTTGAAATCAAGAAAAAAATACTCTGATTTAAGATTCTCATCTTTCATTTCAATTTGAGAAATCGCAGTTTTACATGCAGGACATCTGATAGTCAGTGATTCCGATCTATAGGCTTTTCCAGATCTTGCAAGATCAAGAAACATCCTTTGTGAAAGTACCCAGGAATCTTCGGAATAAGTAGTGAGATAATTCATAAAGTCGGCGCTCAGACCAAATTTTTCATACACCTGAAGCATCTTGCTGATGGTTTCGTTTGATACTTCATTGCAAATTCTTATAACTTCATCCTTCGATAAATTTGATACTTTAAAGCCTCTTTCCTTCTCTGCATATCTCTCAGTGGCCAGTCCATTATTATCAAATCCCCATGGATAAAAGACAAAATCGCCTCTCATTCGTCTGTATCTGGCAATCATATCCTGCACGGGGTATGAGAATGCATGACCTATATGTGGTAATCCGGAGACTGTGGGAGGAGGAGTATCTATAAGAAACGCTCTATCACTCTTGACATTTTGTGGAGGTGAATTTTTCCATTTATCCAGCCATTTTGATTCAATGGCCTTTAGATCTAGATCCATTTCACATCGATTTAATGTATTCTAAAAAGCTTTTCTATGAGAATGCTTTGGAACAGCATAAATTCGCAACGGCTAATCGCTATCTATCAAAACAGAGCCCCAGAGAATCAAAGTGGGGCGCAAATTAAAATAAATTGTATATCAAACGATCCAATCATAGTCAGGACATGCAAAAACCCATAACTATTAGAAAACTTTTCATCGCAAGCAGGACAGACCCAGCAGGCTCAGCTATTTATGAATATATGACAAATGAATTTACATGGGTGGAAAAGGAAGGTATCCTTATGAATGGGGATATTGCTTTGGACATTTTAGATAACTCATTGCTTTTTGAAAATTATCCAGAAAGAATCTTCAAAGATAAATTCCAAATAGACAATATCATATTTCTCTCAAAGCATTCCTCTGTAAAGGAAATCAGTTCCTTAACAGTACATCCCATGGGAAACTTCAGCACTGCAGATCTTGGTGGGAAAGTAGGTTCATTTTCTATGTCATCTCCAGGAATGATGACCTCTGCTTTGCGACTTGTCAAAGATAAATACAAGGGAGACAGGTTTATGATTACATTGGAAGCAACTCATCATGGTCCGCTAACGGATATCCCCTCCTTTTTTGCAGAAATAGGTACGACTTCACGGGACTGGTCTGATCCAGAGGCTCTACACGCATTATCCACTGCAGTTATGGAAACCGAAGAAAATAGTTATCCAAATTACATTGGTATTGGAGGTGGCCATTATACACCGAAGATAACTAATTATGTGCTTCAAAACAATGTAAACGTTGGACATATTATTTCCAAGCACCGACACAATGAACTGACAATGGATATGCTTCAGGAAGTGATTATCAAAACACCTGCGATGAAAGGCTTTATAATTGATAAAAAGGGGTCGAAAGCATCTGTATTGAACCTTGTAAAGGAGATCAGTGAAAGAGAAGGATTTGAGAACATTATATTATAACATATAAATTATAATTATATTATTATTTTCAATAACTTTTTAATTTTATCTTAACGTAAACCCCGAAAATTAAAGGAAAAATTGTGTCCTTTTTTTAAAAGAAGCTGAGCCCTTTAACAATTCCTTGGCACAGACCTTTTAAAAAATGGAGTTTATCTAAGTGAATTTTAACCTTAGCAGTAAGCATAGGCGCTTTTATACTTTAGTATGTGAATATGAATATATAATATTAAATATGTTTTCTTATTTATAGTAATATATGAAATTTTATTTCTTATGGGTTTCACAAAGCCGCCAATTAATATTAAGTATAAAAGATATTAAAAATATTTAAGTACAATTGATTGCTTAGGTATTTAGTCGCAAGACTTGGTGAATGAATTAATGGAGCAGGTTTTAGAAGAAGAAAAACCTCCGGGTATGACTCCCTTTTTTAGGGCTAGAAACATTGAGAAATATCTAGAACTGAAAAAGGTTTTTTTTAAATTTGAGGGAGCGAGTATAACCGGAACTCAGAAGGACAGGATATCGAGATTACATATTAAGAGGGCCAAGGAACAAGGATTTGATACCGTTGCCGTGGCAACATGTGGTAATTATGGAGCCTCGGTTTCATACTATGCTGCACTTGAGGGTGTAAAATCCGTTATAGCCACACCTTCTTATTATTCTGGTACAAGAAACCAGGAAATATATGAGAATGGGGCTACTGTAATGGAATTAAATCTGAAGTATGAAGAGCTTCTCGATTATATGAAAGATAAGACAAGAGATGAAAACTGGTATGATTGCAGTCCAGGTTCTCCAAATTCAGCTGTAGATATCATGGGGTATGAGAATATTGCATATGAAATCTACAATCAGTTGGGGCACTGTCCTTCATATCTTGCGGTTCCAGTGGGAAATGGAACCACTCTATCAGGTATATATTCTGGATTCAGGAAGCTTTACAGGAAGGGAATGATCTCAAATCTTCCAAAACTTATTGCTTCCAGCACTTCTCTTGGAAATCCTGTTGTTTATTCATGGAGAAGAGGCCTTAGGAGAATCCAGAACTTGGAACCAAGTGTAATTACTGAGACCCATGTGAATGAGCCCCTTGTTTCATATAGGCCAACAGACGGTCAGAAAGCCCTTAATGCCATAATAGAGTCGCACGGAATTGCTCAGGCTGTAACAGATGAAGATATGCTAAGGTTTTCAAGAATTATTGAGAAGCTGGAATACATTCAGGTTATGCCAGCATCATCTTCCGCAATGGCCGCAGCAAGCCATATCTTATCAAGAAAAACACAGGAACACGATGTCGTCGTTGTTCTCACCGGAAGAGGGGACCTTTGGACAACGCGGTAGTTCTTTGTGAAGGATTTCTTGGAACAACATATGGAAAAACTGCAAACGGATTAATCAGGTATACCACAAGATTCAACGTTATTGCTGCACTTGATTCAACAAAGGTTGGTCAGGATATTTCCAGTATAGTTCCGAAGGCAAATAAGTCGGTAAGAATAGTTAGCTCTATGGAAGAGGCCAAAGACCTCGGATGTAATACAGCAATAGTCGGAGTTGCGACAGATGGAGGTTTTCTACCTGAAAATTTCAGACCGTTCATTAGGAAAGCCATTGGATATGGATGGAAGGTAGTAAGCGGTCTACATGAATTTATTTCTGATGATCCTGAGTTCTCTAAATTGGCTAATAAGCATGGAACCGAAATCGTGGATGTAAGAAAGATGTTCATGAACTTCAAGCCATTTTTCACAGGAAAGGTATTCAATGTAAAATCGTTCAAAATTGCTGTTCTCGGAACGGATAGTGCAATAGGAAAAAGAACAACTGCTGTTTACCTGAACAGAGAAATGAATTCTAAGGGGAAAAAATCCATTATGATTGGCACTGGTCAGACAGCATGGATGCAGGGATTTCAATATACTGCAGTCATCGACTCCATGATAAATGATTTCGTGGCTGGTGGCATTGAATATGAAGTGGTCAAAGCATGGGAAGATGAAAAGCCGGAGTTCATGTTCATAGAAGGTCAGGGTTCCGTACTGCATCCTGCTTACCCTGGAAGTTTTGAGATCATTGGGGCAGCCAAACCCGACGCTATCATACTCCAGCATGCACCCGGAAGATTGGATTATGACGGCTTTGATGGGATTAGAATTCCTCCACTGGAGAAATATATCAGAGTACTGGAACTGCTTTCAGATCGGAAAGTCATAGGGATTTCACTGAACAGGGAAGGGATTAAGGAAAATGAAATACCAGAAGTACTCAAAAATATATCCCATGAAACAGGAATATACGCTTTCGATCCTCTCGGAGATCTATCTGGAATAGTTGACCTGATTCTAAAATCATCTCAAGTATAATAGATACTCACTTCGATTTATTCTTGTTCTTATTGCTTTAATGTTACGATTTGATCTGCTGTTCCACCAGAATTTGGAACACATTTTCTCATCTTTGATTTAGTGTAACCATAACTCATACTTTTCGAGCTTTCTCAGTGGGTCGTATTTCTCTATGTTATTATGTGTCACGCAATATTTATATCGGGGGGGGGGGAATTCGGGTTTAATGAAAACTAATAGAGTTTTAATGGGAGTAACAGCAATACTAATCGTGATATTGTTTATAGGAGTGGCAATGCAACCAGTCAATAATCAAATTAACAATGGATTGTCACCTCACAACTATGGTAGGAATGGTTCTTTATGTTATATTGCCGGAAAGCACCATCTAAATTTAGTTAATTCGATGAGCAACAATACAAAAATTAAAAATGATGCGCCTTTTCTGGCAGGATCAAACGTATCAAATGAAGTAATGAACATAACTTGGGATTCTTACAATTCAAGTAGTGCTAATGTGCATGGATTGGCTGTTACCATAACAATGAACGGAAAACTATTTCATCAGGCAATAATGATAAATTCAACCAATAATATGACACTAATACCGATATACTCGTCATCAGGAAATTATAAAATATTAAGCACATCATTCAATAATAGCAGTTCACAAAAAACTAATTCAAACGTTGGTCCCAGTCTGTATATAGATATGACGGCGTATTTATTATCAAATGGAATTGGATTTAATCAGCAAATGTTCGATACATTTATGACAGGCTTTGCGTTCACTGGAATAATTGAATCTGCACTTTCAGGGCCGGCCGCAGGGTTCGTGGGCGCAGCATTTCTCTTAGGTGGTGCTATTTTTACTTGGTATGACGAAATGGGAGGACAAAACGGAATAAGTTTTACTACTTATACTATTGGTATCGGCTGGTTTAGTTACACTGGTACTCAAATTAATGCTCCATTCGATCCATATGGAAGTAATGTAGAGGGCATAATAACATTATATCAGGGGAACATCTAATCTCTTATATTAACAATTAAAATACACAACAGTTTATTGGGGTAATCTGAATGAAAGAAAAATCGAAAGAATATTATTTGTTGCTGTACAAAAGAACAATTATTACAATTGGACTTTTATGGCTGTTACTCATTGCTATAAATTATTCTGAGATTTACTTTTCAAACTATAACCCTATTGAAAGGGTATTGGGATATGTTAATCTTATCCTCATAACATTTTTTATGTTGCCACTTTGTATTGTTTGGTATTTTTATTCGAAAAAATTAACAAAATTTGGTTTTTCCTTATCATTTTCTGATTGGATGTACAACAAACAGAAAAAATATGTTCAATTCTATTTTAAAGTATCATTAACTTCTCTTGTTGTGTTGTTGTTCGCTTTTACATTTCTATATGAAATTTATATCCCTTTTCCATCATCTTCTATTCTTCAGATATATCTGGGAAATGTGGTATTCATACTAATTCCTTTCATTCTGTTTGGCACTGTTTCAACATGTTTACTTTTCTACTTTTTAATAAATTATGACAAGCATAAACTGGTATCTCTGAAATGAGTTAACTTTTTAGACAGCTCTGGCTATCCATGCTGAGAGAAGGAGGAAAGAGTGGCCATCCGCCCAGAGTCTTTATTCAAGTCTGTTTGCGGGTTCTTTCCTTTCTCTCGACGTAGTTCACCATGACTGTGCATGCTTCACTCAGTTCTATGAGATATTTCTTGAAACTCGCGTCCTCATGTAAGAAAAGATACTAGATTGATTCAACCAGCTTCTCGAATGGCAAGAGGAAATACCTTACGCGAATATCCTTCTTATCTATCCTTATTCTGCAATGGTCTTGAACACTGAACATGGTTTTTATCATCTGCGGAATTTGTATTTTGCAATAATATAATTGAGATCTATATTCCGAATGTTGATGGAAAAGCACAAGTCAAATTGTTACGTACCCTTACTCCATGAGCGGATTTGCAAATTTACCACTAAATGGTTAAATAAATATGGAAATAATAATTAGGTTTATGGAACTCAACAAATTCTGCCAAGTTAGGGCGAAACGGGTATGATGAAATCTTCAGCTGAAAATCTTAAAAAAATGTCATATTTTTTCTTTACTATGGCTATTGTATTTTCTGGTTTAGAACTTCTAATCCATCTTACGAGCGTTTTTAGGTCTCTGTTAGGTAACGGTTTTAACTATTCCTTTGTAGCCCAACAAATAAGTGTTTATTTCCTTCTCTTTATTGTGGCAACACCTATCACATTTGTTGCGTCAATATACTTAAATTATATTAATCATGTAAATGAAATAATAACTCCAGTGGATGCAGAACTGAAACGAGGAAAGATTGCCAAAAAATATGCCTTATTTTTAATTGCTTTCATGTCTTTAACCACTTTATTTGATTTTTTACTCACAGTTTACTACATCGGTGAACTAAATCAACTAATTTTTCTGCAAATTGTAGGCGTTATTGTTATAGTCATTGCTTATTTAGAGAGATGGGGAAAATTGCGAGGAAGTGTTAAAAATTAGTGAGGTTTCCTATCAATATTCAGCAATCTACAGTTCCACCTGCTCCTCAATTATTGAAAGGTGGATGAGCATTCCAAAAAGACCTCTCCATTAACAAAAATTAGCTTCAGAAGATGATGGATATTGGCAAGGGAAAATATTTTTTCCAACTGAAAGCTAAAGCTGGGTTATTCGTTTTCAAATGTGCGGAAAATAAGTTACTAGTTTAGAACAAAGCAATTATTTGTCAAAAGAAAATGTCCAATTATCGGTCCCACATATGGAGATGGTAACTAATTTAGGGAAACCAGTTAAATACATTAATTCCACAATCGATACTTCGCAGGGTGCATTCTATTATCATAGTACTTTATATACGGTGAAACTTAATGGAACTCAATACGAAGCATGGAAGGTAAACGTAACTACACCAACCGGAAACTTTATAGACCCGTGGGTTTGGGTTAATATAAATTATTATGTCTATACCGCCCCGTGGTGGTTAGGAGGATGGTCTGTAACATATGGAGAATCCGATAATTTCAATGTAGAATATTATGGCTCATCAGCGCAGTCTTTTTTTAATACTTGGAACAGCCTAACTACTGTGGCTAGTTATGGCACCGTAGCCGCTGGCTTAATTGCACTCTTCTCACCTATACCGCTTTTGGGACAGGCAATTGGTGCCGCTTTACTAATCATAGGTGCTGGGATGACTTATGAGTCATCGACAATGACTAATTATTATGAAAGCACTGGATATTCGTATATTCACCTAGATTTTGTTAATAATTACTATTACCCATGGGATGCTGAAGGGGGTTCTATAACTTCATCCGTTGGTTTATACGGTTTGAATTCAGCAGGAGGCGTTTATACATTCTGGTACAACGTACCATTATATGCTTATGCAGGTGTAGCAGGAATCGCTTTAAGTGGCAGTATTGCTGGGGTATCTCACGCTTTCATAAGTGAATATGGAAGTGGCACACAAGTATGGTTTAATTAGGGGGTGAAAATTTTACTACTTTTTTTTTGGGTTCTGTTACTTTTAATAGAATCTGGTGGAATAATATACGTGATTTTACGAGATTTCAGATCCCAGATCCCTATCAAAGCATTGCTTTATAAAAAACTGATACTTTTGTTTACGACGGCTGCATTAATAATAGGTCTCTTAGAGATATATATTTTTTGGTATGCACTTTCAATGGCAGGATATCAGAATCCCGGAGAACAGGATGGCTTAATCATCATGGTTTCAACTTTCCCTCTGTTTATAATAGTGGGGTTCTTAAACGCGAAATATTTGACTCTAATGAAAAGTCAAAAGTAGATAGTTCTAGAATCCTTATTTCAGTTGCAGAGGAAAAATCAGTTAATTTACACCAACTTAAATTCTCTGGTTAACCTTAACTTGTTACATTCTTAATGGCATTTTATTTATGAAAATGTCCGAGGGAACTAGAAGAAATATCCTTTCTTCGTATTTTCGTGAACACGCATAAGCATTGAAGATTGCAAGCTCATAGTCCCCCCAAAACTCGAATAATATCAGGCACATGAAAAAGTTCGTGGATTGACTAATGACTAAATATGTAATTGCGTTGATAGAGCACTGAGTATTTTGTTTTTTGGAGTGGAAAGGTATGTCATATTCTCATAGGGTAAGGTGCTTTGACAGCATAACCATAAGGCCAGATAAGATCACGGATCACGGAACCAAGGGAACATTATTGATGAATGGGAATACCCCATTTTCTTTTGAAGAAATATTCTCATATAACCAAAAAATCACGAACAATGAGAATCTATCGGGACTTGCAATGGCCGGTTCGGCAATAAACTTCTCTTTTTTTACCAGAGAACTCATACTTGATTTTCCGGTAACGCGTAATGATATTGATTTCCTGAAGGAAATGATCAGGATCAATAACATTGAGGTATTCGTCAACTCAATCTGCAGGAGAAGATATGAATTCTTTAAACGTCAATATCTTCCCTCAGAAGAGGAGATAAATCCACATACCGCTGAAGGTGAAACAGTCATTGTTGCTGAAAATATCAAAGAGAATGAGCAGGAGGAAGTAAAGGGCAAAGGGAGTGTAATGATCTCTTCATCTGGTGGAAAAGAAAGCCTGCTATCCATGGGTATAATGAGACAGATGAATTATGACATAAAGCCATTTTTTTACAATGAATCCGGAGCGCACTGGCTCCCTGCAAAAACTTCATATTATTATTTTAAAAACATTGGGCTTGACGTGATGAAAGTTTGGTCAAACACCGACCGATACTACAAAAAAACTCTGAGAAATATGGAAATAATGGATAAGAAACAGATTGAAAATAAGGCCGATTCATATCCAATTCAGCTCTTCATTTTCCCCGTATATCTTTTGGCTTCTCTGCCGTTTGTTTACAAACACGGTATATCAAACATGATCATGGGAAATGAATTTGATGATCCTACCGCAATGGAAAGATACAAAGGTATCGAACACTACTTTGGCGTTTATGATCAAACGTGGGACTTTGCAGTTGCCTTCAACAAATTCTTGTCATCAAAGGGAATAAACTCAAGTTTATGGTCTATTGTATATCCCGTATTTGGTTCCGTCATTGAAAAAGCGCTCATAAATGAATTTCCTGATCTGTATAAACTTCAGAGATCATGCCATTCGTGCAAAAGCATCAAGGGAACAATTATTCCATGTGGAAAATGTACGAAGTGTCTCGGGGTAAGGATGTTCATTGAGAACGCGGAAGGCGATCCTTCTGTGGTTCATTATGAAAAGGACACAAAATCATTAATGAATCAAGTTGAAATGGCAAAAATGAGACTTGACCCAGATGAACTCTACTACCTCAAGCAATATTTGACAGAATCAAAGAGAATAAATAATCATGTGGAAGGGATCCATCTGATGCCGGGAGAAAGTGAAACCTTTAGCAGGACACCCGAAGACATGCGAAAAGGTTTTAGAAAATTCTTTGAAAAATGGACAAACGGAACCTGGGAATTGAACGATGGAAAATGGGTCAGAAAAGAATGAGGAAATTAGGCAATAGAGTCGATAACTTTCCTTATATCTTCCTCTGATTTGCATTTAGCATATTCTTCCAGAATCTCCATATTGAGTGAGATAAATGAATGCCCCCATGAAAACTTAGAGATTATTTGTTCGGCAAGTTCCCTGAATCCGGTAATAATAAGAGCAGCACTTACAGCTTCCACAGAAGAAAGTAGATTCCATTTCCCATAATTTACAGGATTTGAGGCAAGAAGAGGTGGGAGAATCCTACCGTATCTGAATTTTGTTCCTGCCATAAGATCATTTTGTTTCCACGAACCCTCAATTGCAGTGATTCCTCTCTCAAGAATCAGATTTCGATCAGAACTCATAAGATATTGAGAAGATGATACAGTGAGGACCATAGATCTTGATGCCTTTCCCCGGTCTATTCTCCTCGCCAAATTGAATCTTTCAAGTTTTTTCATAGTTGATTTTTTTGGATCATCCTGATAAAGGTAGATGAAAAATATTTGTGGGTCTTTATTTTCCATTGGCATTATGTCATCACAGAATGGGGAGATATCTCTTGACTTCCCATTCCATAACATGTGATCGGAAGGCGTCCCACTCTTTCTGCTTTACAGTAAGAAAATTCTCGTATACATGGTCTCCAAGAATCTCCCTCATCAGCTTACTCTCCCTCATATGATGCAGTGCTTCGCCAAGGCTTTCCGGCATGGCATAAACGCCAATCTTCTTCCTTTCTTCCGCTGTCATATGGAATATATCTTTTTCAACTGGCTCTGGAGGCTCCAATCCTTTTTTTATACCGTCAAGGCCCATGCCAAGTATGGTGGCAAACTGTAAATACGGATTTCCCGCAGGATCAGGGCATCGAAGTTCCATCCTTTTTCTCATCCCTTCCCCTGCAGGTATTCTCACCAGAGCAGTTCTGTTTTTGTTTGCCCATGAAATATAAACCGGGGCTTCATATCCTGGTATTAATCTCTTATAAGAATTGACCCATGATGCTAAAACAGCAGAGCCCTGTGAAACATTCTGCAATATTCCGGAGAGATAATTTCGCATCATTTTGCTCATTCCAAACTTTTCCTTTTCCTCGTAGAAAAGATTCTTCTTTTGATCTTTCAGCATTATGCTCTGATGTATATGCATCCCTGATCCATTCACGCCATTGAGAGGTTTGGGCATAAAAGATGCATATAGACCATGGCTCTGTGCCACATTTTTAATTATGCTTTTTAGTATGGAAATTCTGTCTGCCATTAGAAGTGCTGGAGCATATCTGAGATCAATTTCCTGTTGACCATAGGCAACCTCATGATGGGCTGCTTCAGGTTCGAATCCAAGAGTTCGCATATCAGTAAGAATCTCCTGCCTAACCTCACTGGACAAATCCATGGGGGTATTATCAAAGTATCCGCCAAAGTCACTGGGTTCACTGGTTGGATTTCCACCCGAATCTCTTTTGAAAAGGAAGAATTCAAATTCCGGACCAACAAAAAATTCCTGCCCTTGGTCCCAGAGCTTTTTTAAAAGTCTTTCAAGGACAAATCTCGGATCACCCTGAAATCTCTTCCCGTCTGGAGAATAGGCATTGCAAATATATCTCGCAAGCTTACCTGTCTGACCTGAATATGGAAGAACTGCGAATGTCGAAAACTCAGGTACAGCCCTCATATCTGACTCTTCTATCTGGGCATAACCGGCCACAGAACTTCCATCAAAGACAACACCTTCATTTAAAGCATCTTCAAAACGATTTTTGGGTACAGTGAGTGTTTTCACGGTACCTACAATATCCGTAAACTGAAGCTGCAGAAACTCCACATCAGCCTTCTTTAGCCTTTCCAACTCTACCTTTACCTGATCTTCCATAAACTGGTATGATCATTCCAATATATGCACTTATCTAATGTCAACGACAAAAAAACATATGAAATTATAAAAATTATGGACAGAATGTTACCATAGTCTAAGGGGCAATCCTTTACTATAAAAGTAAGCAGTGCATCTTGAGGCCATTATTTTGATCATATCAAATTCACAAGGAACCCTATGAGAAAGCCAGTGAACGAACCAAGATAAATGATTCTGGTCATTGAAGAGTCCTGATCTTTGAGCAGGTGTTTAAGAATTGGAATGATAACATAAAACATTGCTCCAATGGCTAAACCATCAAACACAAGATCAAACGCATTTGAATTATAAAAGTAACCTATCCCTCCACCAAGAATAGTGGGAAATCCACCAATGAAAAGCAAACCAAGGATTGCTTTGCCGTTTTTTTTCTTTTCTCCAAGGAATGGAGATGCAATGGGAAAACCCTCCGTAATATTCTGAAGAATGAAACCGACCAGAATAACCAGCGTTATGCCTACAAGACCAATGGAAATATTGTCAGCGCCAAAAACCATTCCTTCAGTTAAGTTCTGAAAACCTATCCCCAAAGCAATAAAAAATGATAATCTTAATTTGGACGATTGTCTCTTTCCATTACCCTCAGCAATAAATATGACAAAAAATCCAACTGCAAGAGATACAAAAAACACTAAATCATAAAATGGAGATGATATGTAACCTCCATTAGAAGAATTACCATATAGGATAGTTGAAGCATCCGAAAATACATCTGCAATGAGAAATATGAGGATTCCAATGGCAATGGAGCTTAAGACTCTAACCTTCTTTTCAGCAAGGTTTTTTGCCATTATGATTGGAAATGTAAAAAAGATTGAAAAGCCCATTATTGCAGATAAAATGAGTGTTATAAGCAGTTTATACATTGTAAGGAAATCCTTACACTATATTTAAACGTTATTTAGAGGTCTCATAGAGTTAGCCGAAGGTTTCAGTCTATAAAAAATGAGGGGATTTTTTGCATAAAATTAAAATTCTGAATAATGAACACCGGTTAACTAATCTATCTCAAATAACAAAAGCATAGGCCTAATAAAGGCATCATTCTTATTTCCAGAAGTTATATCATATCTATGTTTACAGAGATGATAGATTCAACCAGACTGGACATTAATTATTTTTACAGAGAGGGAAACATCAACGCTCTAATGGAAAATGCAGGTGCGGCCATTGCAGAAACAATAACAGAATTATATGGAAATAAGCTGAATATAACTATTGTATGTGGCAACGGTAATAATGGAGGAGACGGGATAGCCGCAGCCAGAATATTGCAATTGGAGAATAATGTCACACTTGTATTTACCGGTGCTTTAGATCATATTAAATCGTCATTCATCAAAAATTTGATTTCTCAATGGAAATTGAAGATATATGGTATTCAAGATCTGGATTCAGTTCTTTCAAAGGCTGATCTCATCGTTGACGCAATTTTTGGGACAGGTTTTCATGGAGAAATCAAAGAACCACTGGCATCTGCAATAATAAAAATTAACAATTCGAAAAAGCCCATACTATCTGTTGATGTGCCATCTGGAATCGGGTCATCAATTGCAGTTAAACCGACAAAAACGGTGACTTTCACATTTGTAAAAAACGCAATGGATTCTCAAAATAGTGGCGATATTATAACAAAGAATATTGGCATTGATGAAAAATTAGTATATGAATCTGGACCCGGCGACATTCTATTTTTTCCATTTGCTGAGAAGGATTCCCATAAAGGTATGAACGGAAAGCTGGCCATAGTTGCAGGTTGGAAATTTCATGGTTCTGCATTGATAGCAGCAATGGGAGCGCATTCCTGTTCTCCAGATCTCGTAAAGATATTTTCAAACAGTAGAAATTATTCAGTAATTGGTTCGCAAGTTCACACTACAATGCTTGAAAATTGCGAGGAAAACGAAAATTTTATGGAAGAACTACTGAAATATGACTGCATCCTGATGGGACCCGGTATGGGAGAGAGTGATTACGAAATTTCCACTATGGAAAAAATCCTAGAGGCAGTAAATGTCCCGATTGTGCTGGATGCCTCAGCTATCAACATAATAGGGAAACAAGGTAAAGGATTAATGGGTAAAGAGATTGTTATAACACCTCACAAAGGTGAATTTAAAAAACTAACCGGAACAGATCCAACACTGGAAAATGCAAAAACAGCGGCAAGAAAGCTAGGAATAACAATATTTCTCAAGGGGCAAACGGATATAATTACAGATGGGACAACCACCATATTCGGAAACGGGGGAAATGCAAGAATGACAATGGGAGGAACCGGGGACCTGCTGGCCGGATTACTTTCCGGGTTGATAAGCAGGAAAGTCTCAATCTTTAGAGCTTCGTCAATGGCATCCTTTATCAACAAAAGGGCAGCGGAAAGATGCATGAACCGACAAAAAGTATGGTTTGGCATAGATGATATGGTAAAAGAATTGCCTGAGGTCTTTATGGAGATGGAGAAGGTAAAATCTAAAATTAAAGAAATGTAAAGTGTTTTAAGCAGTTTGATATTTGAACATTATTGGTAGAAAAAACAGTTCAGTCTGAACCAAATGAAAATAGATTAACAGAAGATGCAGAAGAAGACTATTTTAATGGATTCAGGGCGACGAGTTTAAGAAAGCCTAGCGATGCCGCCGTTATCTTTGGTGGTCAGGTCTATAGCTATTCAAAACTTCTCAGCTTTGTTGAATCATTTTCGTCTGGAATCAAAAAACTCTTCTCGATTAAGAAGGGTGATAAGGTTTTAATAACACTGCCACCAGGACTCCCCTATACCATAGCACTCCTTTCAATGTCAAGGATCGGAACAGTGGCAATACCACTGGAACCGTACCTTTCGGAGAAAAGCTTTCTAGAAGTTCTTTCCAGAGTAAGTCCATCTGGCGTCATTGCTCCTGAAGGCTTTCTAAATCATTATGGAAAAAATATATCTTCAGAAATTTTCAAGATAGGCGTTTCAAGCATCGAATTTTTAACACCGAGAAACAGAAAGGAATTTGGAATAAGATCACCTGAGATAATGAATCAGAGAGCCAGAGGGGATTCAAATATTTTCGAGAGCCTTTGTTATGCTGAAATAACTGGGCAGGAAACCATAGATCCAATAACAGATATATTTATTGAGAGAGTTGTAAACTTCAAGGACAAAAAGAGTGGCATTGCCAGATTTACATATTTTAACATCATGAACGCCATAAAAAACGAAGAGAATCTTTTCAAAAATAGTAACGGAAAGAAGAAATTTCTTATTGAATGTGAAACATATTCCACGCCAGCAATAGTGACAAGCATTTTATATCCTTTATTGAACGGTAATTGCATAATTTTTGATTCGTTAGAGAGTCATAATGGAATTGCAAAGCTCGTAAAATGGTTTCAACCCGAGGTCATAATATTGGAGAACTATGTTAAGGAGAACATTGTCAACCTTATGAAATATTCTAGAAAGTATAAACCGGAACATTTGGTTGTTATACAATCGCACAGGAACAATGCTATGATTTCTGAGATTTTCTCTAGACTCAAAACAAGGGTTACCAGAATAAAGTTTAATGAAAGGATAAGCACGCCCATATCAGCCTTGGAATCGGTTGATATAAGTTCACAACCACTCTCAGATGGAGCGCTGTTTTATGGACTAACAGGCGAGCCAATCGGAGCAAATAGTGAAGCTAACCAGATTGCCATATCAGGAAAGCAGGTGTGTGGATTTTTACAAACTATGGAAGTAAATGAAGAAGTTCCTCAGGATCAGAATAGGCTTATGATTCATGGAAAGCTCAATTCGGATCGCATAGAATTTGAGGAAGAAATATTCGAATCAGATGGCTCAGAAATATACACAAATGATCTATCCACGGAGGTAGAATCTCAGTTAATATTGGAGGTCAAATTAAAAGGGGCAGTTCTAATTACAAACGAGAAAGGAATCGAAAGGTCCAACATACTCCTTATTGAAAATGGAACTTCCAAAATCGCCAAATCCGGTATTTCTGATATTCTAGAATTCTGGTTCCCCAGATTCATAAGGGAAAGTGAAATCCGTATTGTTGAATCTATTCCAAGAAGTATGTCAGGTACCCCCATATTAGAACTCATATGGAAGTTACTGAAAAATTAATGCAACATCCTTATAATTTCGGTCAAGGTTTAATTATCATCTTTTAATTAGAGATAAGGGAGATTATTTATGGAAGGTTCTAGCGGACAAAACAATACATATGCAAAAGGATTGGAAGGAGTTATAGCTGCTGAAACAGAAATTGGATTTGTTGATGGTCAGGAAGGCAGGCTGGTTTATAGGGGCTATGATATTACAACGCTTTGCGATAATTCAAATTATGAGGAGGTATCATATCTTCTCAATTATGGAAAACTTCCAAACAGAAAGGAAATGAACGATTATTTGGAAAAGATGAAAGCCAATTCAGAGATTCCGGAAAGCACATATGAAATTATTGAAAAATTCGGAAGGAAAACCCACCCTATGGTGACTCTCAGAACAGTAATTTCTAATTTGGCCTCATATGATCCTCAAGAATCTGATAGTTCCATTGAAAATCAGAGGAGGATCGCAATATCAATAACAGCTAAAATGCCAGCAATTGTAGGGGCAATTCATAGAACCATTCAAGGGAAGGACATCATTAAAACAAAGAGTGAACTATCATACGCAGGCAATTTTCTTTACTATGCACTTGGAAGAAATCCTGATTCCGTAGAGACAAAGATAATGGACACTGCCTTAATGCTTCATGCCGATCATGGAATGAACGCCTCCACATTTTCTTCTTTGGTTACGATCTCCACACTTGCAGATATTTATTCTGCAACAACTTCAGCCATTTCCACTCTTAAGGGACCACTTCATGGCGGAGCCAATGAAAGGGCATTGAAAATGATTATGGATATAGGTTCGCCCGATAGAGCAGGGCCATATCTTGAGGCCATGGTTGCCAGAAAAGAGAAAATAATGGGATTTGGGCACAGGGTATACAAGGTATATGATCCAAGGGCAAAAATACTAAAAAAATATGCAGCGTATATATCAGAAAAATCAGAGAAGAAGAACATTTTTGAAACAGCAAACAAGGTAGAGGAAATCATGATAAACAAGCTCGGAGAAAAGGGAATCTTTCCCAATGTGGACTTCTATTCGGGAATGATATACTATTCTATGGGGCTTTCACCTGAGATATTCACGCCCATATTCGCTCTTGGAAGAATATCAGGCTGGACTGCAAGATCACTTGAATATCTTCAAAGTAACAAGCTTTTCAGACCAAAAGCTCTCTATGTTGGGGAAAAGGGACCAAAATCTTACATATCAATTCAGGAGAGGCAATAAACTGGAAAACGAGAATAGACAAAAAGGATTAAATGGGAAAGAAATGATAGTACCTGACACCTCCGCAATACTTACAGGCTCGGTGAATCTTCTGGGAGAGAATATTATTGTTCCATCAATGGTGTTATGGGAAATAGCAAGGGGAAAACCCGCAAGGATCATAAAGGATCAGGAGGAAATGTTGAGGGTGGTTAATCCACAAAAAAACAGCGTCATGAGAATAAGAGAAGAGGCTGAAACCACAGGTGATCTCAAATACCTCAGCGAAACTGACATTGAGGTGTTGGCAGTTGCACTTGAAAGTAATGGTAAAATAATAACCAATGACTACTCAATCCAAAACGTTGCAAAAAAAATGGGCATTCCCTTTGAACCTTGTGGGATCGATCCAATAAAAAATGAAATTAAATGGTCTTTTAGATGCAAGGGTTGCAGAAAGGTTTATGAGGAAAACCTCAAGGAATGCAGAATTTGCGGGCATAAACTGGTTCGATACAGGAAGGTAGATTAACTTGACTGATCGATCGAAATGGAAGTTTTCAAAGATACAGGATATTACCTGGAAGCTGAATGATTTGACTCCAATTTACCCGGGAGATCCGCCTCTAAGGATTGAACCGGTTATGAATCATATTAAACCATACATCAAAATAAGTAAAATCACCATGGGAAGTCACACCGGTACTCATATAGATGCTCCATACCACATGATTGAAAATGGATTCAAACTCGATGAGATTCCCATGTCAAATCTTGTTGGGCCAGTTAAGGTTGTCCAAATCCAAGGAAAAAATGTGGAGCCTGAAGATGTTCCCCACGAGGGTTATGAAAGAGTCTTGTTTAAAACGACAACAGAAAACTATACCGGAGCTTTTCGGGAAAACTTTTCTTTTATATCAAAGGAGGCTGCAAAGGTTATTTTGGATAGCGACATAAAACTAATCGGAATTGATTATCTGTCCATTGATGAATATAATTTCATGGAGCCAGATGCACACTGGACACTTCTTGGCCAAGGAATAACAGTAATAGAAGCTCTTGACCTCAGAAAAGTTGAACCGGGGGAATATATGATGGTGGCACTTCCGTTGAATATATCTGCCGATGCTGCACCTTGTAGAGTTATTTTGCTCTCATAATTATTAATAAGTTTAATTGGAGAAAGATAATAATTAAACCGCATTCACTTTATTGCAGCAGAGGAACGTTTGGCAAAAACTTAAGAAAAGAATCATTATTCCTAATCTAAAGGTGCACAACTTAATGGAAAAAAATCAATCAGAAAGAGGGGAAATTCGCATAGTGAAAGGAGATACAACAATAGCAAAGATAGGTAGTTCCCCAATCATTATTGGAAGGGAGCAGCTTGAACCAATAATGACTGAAAAGCTTAAGGCGGCTTCCATATCGCGGGAACACATAAGAATCACACCAAGAGATGGTCGCCTATACATAGAAGATTTTAAACCAAGCAAAAACGGCACTTGGTTAATTAGGGACGGTCAGGCAATAGAAATAACAGGGAAAAAAGAGGAGACAGAGCTTCTTTTGTCTGATGAAATAATACTAGCCAAAGCAGTTACATTGAAATTGAGGACGGATTAATTCTTCCAAACAATTTAATAATATATCTCAAATAAACTTAGGATGAGTACATCCGCTTCTGGTTCTGGAATTCTCGGAGCATTATTGAAGCTTCTCGATTTTCAGCACAGCTTTCTTGGTTACTCAAGGAGCACGGTGCTCATCATACTGCTTCTAATTGGCATTGCCCTTGTCTATAGGGGTAGCGAGAGCTGGATGCTCATATTTGGAGCACTAGGAGCTTATATCGGTTTCATCATTGCGCTCTATGTAGCCTCCCTTTTCAGTATTACCAACTCCCCGGTTTATCTTATCCTAGCTATTGGAGCGGTAATGGGAGCAATTCTCATGCTGTTCTTTGTCAGGATTTTGATCTCTGCTTCTCTGGCATTCGCAGGTTTCATAGCTCTTTACATTATTTTGGGAATAAACCTAATTCTGGCAGGTCTATTGGCGATTGCAATATTTGGCATCGCTTATTTCTTTAACAAAAGGCTCATTATCTATATTGCAGCAATACTTGGGGCAATCGCCATCTGGTTTGCATTATACAATCTTGGTTTATCTTCCGTAATTGCCCAGCTACTGGCGATACTTGCCTTTATATCTGGAATCTATGTTCAACTAAGGGAAAAAGACAAAGGTTCTAATAATTACTACTACAGGGATCCACCTTATCCACCATATTATTGGGAATGAAGGGGATTTTTATTAATGGAATATGAGATTTTCCAGAGCTGTTACAAACTCAGTGGAATCTGCAATTACTCCATAATCTGCAGATCCAAATACTGGAGCATTTGGGTCTTTGTTCACAGCGAGGATTTTCTTAGCATACCTTAATCCCACAAGATGATTGTCATGACCCGAAATCCCTACTGCTACATATAGATCTGGTGAAATGGCGATACCGGTCAAACCCACCTGTTGTTGCCTAGGTATAAGCTTCATGTCAACGACAGGTCTTGTTGCAGCAACTCCTGCATTAAGGAGTTTGCATATATTAACCACTTTCCCAATCAATTCTCTGGATCTTGCCCCCATGCCTATTCCCATAACAAGTCTGCTACCCGAAAGTGGCTTGAATTCATCTGAAACAGGTGTAAAACTTAATTCTTTAACGTATGATTTAACTGAAGGCTCTATTTCAACTGTTTTGAAAGAGTTGTCACTAATGCCTCTCAAAAGAATCCCAGGTCTGACTGTTGCCATTTCAGGTTTGGTTTTTGAGATTATCCTCGCAACTATACCTCCACCAAAAGCAGGTTTATATTGTATTAGCTTTCCACCTTCATAGGATATTTTTATGCAGTCGGCCGTTAACCCAAGATTCATAGCAGCGCTGATTGTTGCAGAGACTTCCCTGCCGTTTACTGTGGAAGGAAAAATAACAAACTCGGGCTTAATCCTCTCAATAAGTGATATGACTTCCTCACTGATTTCATCGTTTCTCTTGCTTTTGATGTAATAATAATTATGGCATGATATACCCTTCAAGTAATCTGGATTTATATTTCCGGCAATTGACACATTAAAGCCCTCTCTTTTGGCTATACGGCTAAGCTCTGAGGCTATTTCAATTGATACCTCGGGTGAATCTAAAGCGATACCCAGAACGTTTTTTCCTATTTTTTGTTCCCCCAAAGTTAACTTTTCAAAAGATGTCTGTTCTTCTGATGCTATTTTCGCAGATTCCTGAATTATTTTTATTGCCTCATCAATATTAATAAATTTAACGTGTCTGGAACTCTGAACACTTTCTGTTCCTGATACAATTGTTAATGAATCAGATTGACCATTTATGTTTATTCCCAGCCCTTTGGCATCCATAGTGGTGATTTTTTCCCGCATATCTGGGGTTCCATCAGGTATCTTTCTGGCCTTGTTTATCTTTTCAGAAACAGAAATAACTATTGGCGTTGAAACTTCTATTTTTTCTATTCCCACTTCAGTCTCCCTTTCAAGAATCAATTTTCCTGATTCTGGGAATTCGATGGACGAAACGGAGGTCGCCAGTGAATACTTTGAAAACCGTGATATTTGTGGTGGGACCTGAGAGGTCTCACCATCCAGAGAGTATTTTCCACACAACACAATATCAGGTTTCTCGATCTCAATCAATCTTGAAAGAATCTTTGATGTAGCCCAGGTATCAGCACCTCCAAATTGTCTATCTGTAATAAGAATGCCTCTATCAACGCCCATCTTCATGGATTCATTTAGGATATCAGACGCCTGAGGAGGTCCCATTGTTGCAACGACGACCTCTGCCCCTATCTTTTCTCTTATTCGGATTGATTCCTCCACTGCTTTCTTGTCGAACGAATTTATGGAAAGGGGAACACCATCCCGTATGATCCTACCAGTCGATGCATCGAATGAGATCTTATTTACATCAGGCACCTGTTTTGCAAGCACTAATATTTTCATTTATGCTTCTACCAAAATATCTCCGTTTTCAACCTTCGTTTTATAAGACTTCAAGGGCTCTATATCCCCAGATCCTTCTGGAGGACTTATTACTTCTCCACTTTTAGGATTGAAGGTTGCAAAATGGTTAGGACAGATTAAAGTTCCCTCATCAATAAAACCTTCAGCCAGATCATAATCCTCGTGCGTGCACAGATGGGAAGTCGCGTAATAATTTCCCTTAACATTCATTATTATGATCTCCATGCTGCCCACTTTAACCTTTGCAATATCTCCCTCTTTCAAGCTGCTTGTTTTTCCAACTTTATACCAATTCATCCATTCAAATTTAGAACTGTTATAAATTGTTATCGTTGCTCTAGAGTTATAAGAGAAAACAAAGATTAATGACCAGCTCAAAATTTAAAATTTAACTGAGAGAAGAGAAAAAAGTGAAAAATCTATTCAGCAGTAAAGATTCTTATGTCTTAATGAAAGGTTCAGTAATGATAGATAAATAATTCACGAAACAGTTAATAAACCAGTTGAAATATTGTAAGGTGAAGGGGCTCTATTCAGAATCATCTCCAAAAACAAAACTGCTTTTAACTGTAAAGAGGAATGGAGAACCATCACTTAGTGAGCTCAGCCAAATTCTTGGAATATCAAAGGCCGCCGTTTTAAAGCACATATCAGAACTGGAAAGAGAGGGCATGCTGGAAAGAACTTATGTTCCTTCAGGGAAAGGAAGGCCTGTTTGCAAGGTATTTATAACGGAGAAGGGTCATAATGTCTTACCCAAGTCTTATTCATCTCTTGCGCTTGAAGCCCTCGAATATGTGGAGAAAAATCTCGGCTTAGAAGGAGTTTCAGAAGTTCTGCATTTGAGGTCCGCAAAAATTCTAGAAGAATACAGGAAAACCATAGAACCTATGGATGAAAGTCTTCTGGTGGATAACCTAAGGACTTTAAGGAATTCTGATGGTTACATGGCAGAAATAAAAAAATTATCAGAAAGAACATTTGAATTATGTGAATACAACTGTCCTATTCTACAAATTTCCGAAAAATATTCAGAGGCCTGCAATTCAGAAAGAGAACTTTTTCAGGATTTACTAGGGGCAGAAATAGAATCAACACACAGAATTATATCAGGTGCCAAAACATGCAGATTCGTAATTAAATTTCAGGAGAAGTATTAGGAAACATCGTGATCTAAAAATATTGAAATTAATTTAAAACTGACATCTAAATTATGGCTACCGAATCTCCAAATTCATGGCCATCGAGTCCAAATGTTGAAACTATTCTGTTTAATGGCATTGATATTTGATCTCCCACGAAAGCCGAAAGGAGATCATGATGTGAACTATCTGTGTCATGAACTCCAGTAATTATCCCGGAAAGTGGGAAAACATCAGTATCCGGACCTATTTTTAACCGTGTGACACCGCTGGAACTTCTAAGTTTACCTCCACTGACCGCTGAAATAATTGCTCTTGCCACAGTAGTACCGACTGCAATAACCCGGTTTCCAGAAGCAACAGCATTTTCTATGTTCTCAATCGTATCACCGCCAACATCATAAATTTCTGGAAGAAGGACATCTGATTTCTCAAATTCCGCTCTTTCCAGTGATGCCAGGTTGCAGTGCAGGGTAATTGTTGATATGTGAACACCTTCTTTCACTGTTTTGTTTATAATTTCAGTACTGAATGGTCTTGAAGCTGAAGGATATTCCGAAGATCCCAACTTTGTCTGAAAAATGTTCTTGTAATAAGAATAATCAAAGGCTTTGGTTATTCCTTCATAAAATATTGGGCTCCCGTTCCTAAGGAGGAATTTCTGCATATCATCAATAAGATTGGGAAAAGTCATTTCCACATACCTGGGAAACTCTCTATTCCGTTCAACAACATTAGCAATTATTTCAGTGTTTAATATTGAAAATTCCCCCTTATTCCAAGGGGCACCAAATTCAGATCTTGGTCTTATTTCTGCAAGATATTTACCATGATCAATTGGCTGTCCAACATGAATTCTGCATATTTTGCCACTGGAACTTTCTCTAGCCCAGAGAGCAGATGGGAGCATCAAACTGTCATTAAATAAGAGTAGATCTCCAGGGTCAAGTATTTCACTGAGATAAGTGAAGTCTGGAAACAGAGAAACCTCTCCAGCTTTTAACCTTGCAACTGCCAGTTTAACAGAACTTCTATTCTTTCCCAGAATCTCTCTGGGAACATTCTCTGTTCTCTCTGTATTTAGGTAAAGTGAATCGTGATACAAAATTATCACCTCTCCACGACACTCAAGAGTTCTCTGGCGGAGTCCAATGGGTTTTTTAGATTTTCTGGATCATCATCGGGAAGTGCTAATCTATGCATTTCGGTATTCATATCACCAGGATCAAAAGAAACAAATCTATTTCCTATTTTCCCACCTTCAACTTGCATTATTCTGAATAGAAAATCTATTGCTGCTTTGGAAGACCCATATGGACCCCACCCAGGATATGGCGTTGAGGCAGCGTCAGAGGTGATATGCACAAACATGGTATTACTTACAGGCTGGCGCTTCAATATCTTCAATACGAGTGAAATATTCCCGAAAAAATTGGTTTCAAAGACCGATCTGAAGTCATTCAGTTCCAGATCAGTAGAATTAACTAGGGGTGTTTTTCCAAGCTCACCTGCATTAAGAATAACTGCATCAAACCTTTTGAATTTCTTCAGAAAGGTTTCAAGGACATTATCCAGGTGGTTTGAAATTCGCAAATCACAAACTTCTGCCAGAAGATTTTTATTTTTATTCATCAGCTTGATTTCTGATATGAGGTCAAATCGTCTTCCAAAAGTTGCCACACTCCATCCTGCATCAAGAAAAACATCGACGCAGGCTCTGCCTAATCCTGAAGTTCCTCCAGTTATCAATACCGTTTTATTCTTTACCGTTTCTTTTCTCTCAACATAATTCTCCATGGGAATTCATGCTGATACATTAAATAAACAAAACGGTTAACAAAATAAATTAAAAAGGGTTTTGTCTGAACAGATCATGACCCATAATATGGATCCATACGAAAAATCCTGTATTATCAAAGCCGGAAAAATTGGTAAAGCAGCACTTGAATTCGCCCAGACTCTAATAGAGCCTGGATCACTTCTTCTTGAAGTTGCAGAAAAAACAGAAAATTTCATCAGAGAGGAAGGGGCACAACCATCCTTTCCGCTTAATCTCTCCATAAACCATGAGGCAGCACATTACACACCATCACCTAATGATGGGAAGAGATTCAAAACAGGTGATCTGGTAAAGGTGGATATTGGTGCACAGGTAGACGGATTTATCTCAGATAATGCAGCAACTGTTGAGGTTGGAGGAACAGGAAATTATTCAAATCTCATTGATGCTTCAAGAGAAGCTCTAGATGCTGCATTGAAAGTATTGCGCCCAAACATTCCAATAGGAAGAATAGGTAAAGCAATTGGTGAAAAGATTAACTCTATGGGATTTAAGCCGGTGAAGAATCTTGGGGGTCATGGAATAAACCGTTTTGACCTTCATTCAAGAATTTTCATTCCAAATTATGATGATGGAAACGGAGCAACCATAACCCCGGGTACGGTAATCGCAATAGAGCCTTTCTCGTCCACGGGGATAGGGATGATCCACAATGGCCCTGGTGGGAATATTTATATTATGAGCGGTACAAAGCAGGATAAGAAGGACCCAGTATACGGAGCATTCAATATGCTTCCCTTTGCAGAGAGATGGATTACCAATTTAATCCCTGATCATACTGCATATCTTAAGAAGATGATGGGGAAGAAACAGATATCACAGTTTCCCGTACTTAAGGAGCATAGTGGGGCTATGATATCTCAGGCGGAACATACCATACTTGTCCTAGCCGACGAAATAATTGTTACAACAAAGTGAATATTGTAAGACTTAAATCAAATCCGGGTCGCACACAATTCATAGTTAAGGAAATCAGTAAACTAAAAGAAAAGGTTAAAGATTAAGCCTAAACATTTACATCGTTGCCGAGAATAACAATACATGACTCATATAATTAAAGAAGAGCGAGATCTCAAATTTATTTACACAAAGATCAAGGATGGTTCTTCATTTGCTGTCTCTGGCTTTAACCTATCAACTTCTCCAGAATATCTGCTTCTAAAACTATTTGAAACCTATGAGGAAACCGGCCATCCAAAAGATCTATTCCTCATTTCAGACAGCTCTCCCGGTTCACCAGGGAGAGGACTTGACATAATAGCAAAGAGCATGTATGACACAGGAGACTTTGGATTTTTATCAGGAATATTGTCACCTTTCCTTGCTTTTACTCCGTGGATGGAGAAGATTGTGAGGGAAAACAAAATAGAGGGGTATACTGCAAGCATTGGAACAGTAGCCCACTGGCTCAGGGAGATCTCAGCATCGAGACCTGGACTTATTACAAGGGTAGGGCTTGGAACTTTTCTGGATCCGAGAGAATCCGGATCGAACCTTAACGATCTGGCAAATAAAAAGAGGAGAGTTAGCCAGGAAATCATAACAATAGATGGTCAGGAATTCATTTTCTTCAAAGGACCTCAGCCTGATTTCGCGCTCATTAGAGGGACAACTGCTGATGAAATAGGGAATATGAGCATGGAGAAGGAAGGGATCTATGGGAGCATATTTCCAATGGCACAGGCTGCTAAAGCCCTCCCAAATAGAGGGATCGTATTTTCACAGGTGGAAAGGATAGCAAAGTTTGGGACGATGAATCCCAAGGCTGTACACGTACCCGGACCACTCATCGACTATGTTGTAGTTTCTCCAGAAATGTATTCGTGGCAGGGAGGAAACCTTGAGTTTAATCCAGGTATCTCCGGAACCATAATCCCTCCAGATCCACCGAAAAGAGAACCATCAGGAGATTTAACATTCAGGGATGTGATTATACGAAGAACTGCGCAGGAAGTTGCGGGCGTAATCTCTGAAAAAAAGGGACCTATTATAGTAAATTTTGGAGTAGGTATGCCCGCAGAAGTCCCAATGGTGTTAAATGATGAGGGGTTGAAGGACTATGTATATTCAACCGTGGAGGCTGGACCATGGGGAGGGGTACCACTGCAGGGCTCAGATTTTGGGCTTTCAATGGGGCCCTTTGCAATAATTCCTCTTCCCGATCAGTTCACTCTCTATGAGGGGGGAATGATTGATCTGGCGGTTCTTGGTTTCATGGAAGTGGATCCATATGGGAATGTCAATCCATCATCACTCCCAAATAAAATAACCGGCCCAGGAGGCTTTCCCGTCATAGTGTCAGGCTCTCCAAGAATCATTTTCTCAGGGGCTTTCACCTCAGGAAAACCTGACATAAAAGTTACCATGGATGGATTAAAAATAGTTAGGGACGGTGGAAAGAAGTTCGTAAAGGATCCATACAAGATACTATTCTCCACAAAACAAATGAATGGAAGAAAGAAAGAAGTTACATACATCACAGAGAGGGCAGTATTCAAGCTTATCTCAGGAAACCTTACACTAGTTGAGGTTGCCCCCGGGGTCGATATTGAAAAAGATATAATGAATATGATGGAATTTAGACCAAATGTCTCTAAGGCTATAAATGAAATGGATAGAGCAATATTCCTTAACTGGAGATTAGGACTCTCCAAAAAGGGACCCAGACATCAGCAAAAAATCTAGTTCCATGTAAAAGCAATTAAATAATTTGCCCTAACATTAAGAAAAATAATCCGCTTAAATAAACAAAATTTTCTCTCTTCATAAATAGGTCACCTAAGCAATTTTATAGCTGAAAAATCAATTGTTTAATTATTGGCTCCGGTTATTTTTGTATATAGAATAATTACTGTATATATAGCAATATACTAATCTATATACTATATCGGTAAACCTTATTATACTACTATACTTGGAAGGAATGTATGAGTAAAGATACAAAAGAAGACTTAATAAAGTCTATAAACGAAACGGAAACAAGCGGTTTTCACTACAAAACTTGGTTGATTTCGGGTCTCGGTTTCTTCACCGACGCATATGACCTGTTCATAATTGGAGTAGTAACGAGCTTACTTGTTTTGGCTGGCTGGGGCAAATTCAGCACATTGGAGACTTCTCTGCTAGATTCCACAGCTCTTCTATCAGCGGTAATTGGTGCCCTGATATTTGGAAGACTGCTTGATAAGATGGGCAGAAAGGCAATTTATGGGCTTGAACTTATAATTCTGGTAATAGGCGCATTGGGAAGTGCATTCCTTACACCTGTCAACGGAGTCTATATATTGATAGCGTGGAGATTCATTCTGGGAATAGGGATAGGAGGAGATTATGCAACAAGCTCAACAATAATGGCAGAATACTCAAATACAGGGAGCAGAGGAAAACTTGTTGGTATGGTTTTTTCTATGCAGTCCCTTGGATTATTGGCCGGCCCTCTTATATCGCTTGGGTTGATCTTTTCCGGAATCCCACTGGATATTATCTGGAAACTTCTTCTAGCATTCGGTGCAATTCCAGCTTTGGCAGTAGTCTATTACAGAAGAAAGATGCCTGAGACCCCAAGATATCTTCTTAGAGTTAAGGGTGATGCAAAGGCTGCCTCAGATAACTGGCAAAAATATACGGGTATATCTACAATGGCTGATGCGAGCACAGAAACAGTTAGAGAATCCTGGGTAAGCATCATAAAACAGAAAAGATTTCTTTTGACTCTCCTTGGAACAGCTGGATCATGGTTCCTGATGGACTGGGCTTTGTATGGTAATTCAATCATGTCAAACTCAATGTTATCCGTTCTGGTGCCTTCCACTGTAACAGGATTAAGTAAACTCATTACTACTACAGAATATTCCGCTCTGGTATTTGGGGTCGCAGCTCTTCCAGGTTATTGGTTAGCAACATTTACCATTGACAGGATAGGAAGAAAACCAATTCAGATGATAGGGTTTACTGCCATGGCGGTTAGTTTTGGGATTCTAGGCATATTCCATCAACTTCTCTCAGCAACATATGTGAGTGAGTTCTTGGTTGTTTACGGGTTGAGTTACTTCTTCATTGAGTTTGGACCAAACGTTACTACCTTCATATATCCTCCTGAAGTCTTCCCTACGAAAGTCAGAGGGTTGGGTTCTGGTGCTTCGGCTGCCGGGGGTAAAACAGGGGCTTTCTTAGGAACCTTCCTAAATGTAATCATCGTTGCATCTTCCATTGGGGAATCAGGGCTATTTTTGATTCTGGCATTCCTTTCAGTGATGGGTCTGATATTTACAGTAGTACTCCTGCCTGAACCAAAGAGGCTGGATCTGGACGAGATATCAGGTGAAAATAAACTTCTTGAAGGAGAAGCATCGAGCAGGGGAGTAAAGACAAATTAAGAAAAACATTATTTTTATATTTTTAAATTATAAATTTTATTTCAACCAAATCAATTTTTTTAAAACTTCTTACCTTTAACGATTCTTTTTTTATGCCTGATTAGCTTCAGAACAAAAATGGATGACTGGTCTATCACAGTGGTGCAGAACTAGTTAACCTTGATCCGCGAAAATCTGGGTGTTCGATAGAATATTATTTTATCGTGTTCTTTCTCTCCAATTAATCATGTTTATAGCGATAGAAGGAATAGATGGTTCTGGAAAGAGCACTTTGGCCGGCTCACTTGAGAAAGTCCTATCTTCTTACAACTACAGGGTCTTTAGCACATATGAGCCAACTGATAAATTTAAGGAAAATCAGGAATTCCTGGAGAAGGCAGGTCGGGAAGAGCCTCTTTTGTTGTTATCTCTATTCCTTAAAGACAGAATTGACCATTCGAAGGAAATAGAGGCAAAACTGGAAGCTGGAAACATTGTCATATGCGATCGCTATTCACTTTCAACATTTGCATATCAGGGATCCATGCTCAAGAACAATTTTAAAGATGAAATATCATGGATCAAATGGATGGAAAACGCTCTGGGGATAGTTCATCTTGTACCTGAATTAACAATATATCTTGATCTTGACCCAAAGGAATTTCTGGCCAGAAAGAAGGAAAATCGCCAATACGAAATGTTTGAGAATGAAGAATATCTTCGTTCTGTTCATGATGCATACAGAAAAGCCATAGACCATAATATTTTATCAAAAAGTTTCCATATTTGCGATGCTAGATTGCCAAGAAACCAAGTTCTTGAATGTGCATTGGAAGGGATAAGACGCAAAACTAACCTATTGCAGTAATTATTGAAGGGTTTAATTTGTCCGCAGTCATATTCTAAATTATATTCATTAGAGGAGTGGGTCCAGAGAAAACTGTGGGCGGACCAAATTGACCAGTTTCGTAAAACCAAAAAATTTATTCATTTAGGGCAGGTTATAATTATTTTCTAGAAAGGGTTATTCATCTGCAAGAAATTCAATTCTATGGCAGATCAGAAAGGGGGAATTAACACAAGGGCGGTTTCAGCAGGGGAACTTAAAATAAAGGAATTTGGGAACGTTGTTACCCCAATTTTTCAAAATGCCACTTTTATATACCCGAATTATGAAAGTGGAGCCATAAGTGATCCATCCACGGGCAAACCCTACATCTATACAAGATGGGGAAATCCTACTGTCAACTCTCTGGAGCAGAAATACGCAGCCATTGAAGATTCAAAATTTGGCATATCATTTTCATCTGGTATGTCTGCCATATCATGTCTGGCGATGTCAATACTGAAGAGGGGAATGAAGCTGCTTTCAGCTTCTGAGCTCTATGGACAGACATATTCTTACTTTCTCAATAAGCTGAGAGAAAATGGAATCGAAGTGACATTTATGGATACTAATGATCTCAATGAAGGTTCTTTTAAAGCTTCTGAATACGACATGATTTATGCTGAATCTATTACAAATCCAACTGATATGGTCACGGATATTGGACTCATAGGAGAGTTATGTAATGGTACTGAGACTAAATTGGCAATTGATGCAACCTTTGCATCTCCAGTAAATCAAAACCCACTTGAACTGGGGGCGAATTACGTTGTTCACAGCGGGACTAAATACCTTTCCGGGCATTCGGACGCTATATGCGGGTTTCTGGGAACAGATGAAGATCCAAGTGCAATATATGATATGAGGAAGAATCTTGGACCGGTGCTTGATCCAACACAGGCATACAGCATAGCCAGAGGGATGAAGACTATCGGCCTGAGGGTTGGAAGACAAAATGAAAACGCAATGAAAATTTCAAAATTTCTCATGGAAAATGACAAGGTTGAGAGTGTTTTTTATCCCGGACTTGAGTCTAGTCCTTACCATAAAATTGCGAAGAAAAATCTGAGGGGCTATGGGGGAATGCTATCCTTTGAGATTAAAGGAGGCGTCGATCAGGCAAGAAAGTTTCTGGGAAAGCTGAAATATATATCTCCTGCTCCAAGTCTAGGTGGAGTAGAGTCACTTGCAACTCTTCCAATAGATACCTCCCATTCTTCCATGTCAAAGGCCCAAAGGGAAAAAATTGGAATTAAAGACGGACTCGTAAGGTTTTCATGTGGAATAGAAGATGCAGAAGATCTCATAGAGGATATGAAAAACGCCCTTGATTTTCTATGATAAAAAATAAATCGATCATAAAAAAGATGCAGGGGACGGGATTTGAACCCGCGTATCCCTACGGAACCAGACCCTCAATCTGGCGCCTTTGACCAATCTCGACAACCCCTGCTTGTAAGGTCGTCATTGCCCATTACATAATTAATTTTCTCACATGATGATTAAGTCTCAATAATTGGAAACCTTACTTTTGAAGTACCTATTTTATGAGGAATTATGGAATATTGAGATTTCTGCAGATTTAACATACATAGCATTCATGAGCATAGATCTGAAAATGGTAATTGAATCGTTTCAGTGAAGGTAAACAAAGGTTAATGAGAATCATAAAGCGACTCATGAGAAAGTCAGATTGCCTTTACAATATGCCAAAATATACTATGAATAGAAGAGCGCCAATAAAAATAATTATGACCATGAGCAGGGCAACTTTTGTTTTTCCTATTAGAAATGAAACAAAGGTGCCAAAAAATCCAACTATAATAAACGGTCCACCTATTGCGGAAGCTATGGTCTTTGGAATACCGAGATTAGATGAATTTACGAAACTTGCATAAATTATAAAAGTAACAAGTGCTGACATGATCGTTAAAGATATGAGGAAAAACACACTACCAAGAAAACTTTCTTTCTCGGCATCATCAATCTCAAGTTTAGGGTTAAACTCTTCATCCCCTTCTTTCTTTAACCTTAACTCCTCTATTGAACGCCATGGGATAAAATATTTTTCATCTCCCTTTTTTAGAAGTATTCCGTTATCGCTAAAGCTGTCTAGGATCCCTATCTTAATGATTCCAAGACTGTTCAATTCAACAGTTATTTCTTTATCAACTAATTCTTCTAGTGTCAATGCCTTAAATAGATATATTTAAAGAGTTAATTTATTTTACTGAGTAAATTTATAGCTATTTTTCTTATCTCAACGAAAAAGTCACTATAGTACGCATCTTCAAACCTGTTAAAATCTATCTTTGCAATTGGAAAATTTTCTAAAACTTCCTTTTCCAGCATATCAAGAAACTTATCAACATATTTGGGCTTTAAAAAAACTCCTGACTCCAGAAATCTATTATCCCTAGCCAAAGAATAGCTGAGAATATGCCGCAATGGATCCTTTTTGAAAAAGTTTTGAGATTGGGAGAGAAGGATTCTGGATAAACCCTCCTCTCTAATTTCATCGTCTCCCATATTAGAGATCGCACTTTCCGTCAGGACATGCCGGGTCAAACGTTGCTTCCAGTTTTATGAATTCTTCAGGCAGTGTATCCTCAGAGGGCAACGATTCAAGGGGAATTGGTATTTTTTCTTCTTTTGCAGGCTCTTCAGAACCAACATAGAGAACCTGTTCGCTTTTGCTGTGATCCCTGTAAACCGTAATTCCCTTGCAATGCAGGTCTTTCGCCATACGGTATGCCTTTGCAATATCTTCCTGGGTTGCGGAAGAAGGAAGATTGATAGTCTTTGAGACACCGGAATCACAGAATCTCTGGAAGGTTGCCTGCATAAGAACATGCCATTCCGGGTCTATTTCCTGTGCTGTTACAAATATCTTCTTTATTTCTTCCGGAAGATTAGTTCCTTTAAGATTTCCAGTCCTTGCAACCTGCTCCATCAACTCCTTTGAATAAAGGTCATAATCATGAAGGGTTTCTTCGAAGAGAGGGTTCATTTCTATGAGCTGCTGACCATTAAGAACATGGCGCATGAATGCTATGGCAAATATAGGTTCTATGGAGGATGAACAGTTCGCTATTATTGAAATCGTTCCAGTTGGGGCTATTGTGGTTGTTGTTGAATTCCTCATCTTTCTTCCAATGCTTTCCCAATAGGATCCAGTCCATCCAGGGAAGACCCCTCTTTCATTGGCCAATCTTTCCGATTCGTCATGGGATTCATTTTGAAGGAATTCCATCACTCTCTCTCCAGTATCAAGTGCTTCTCCACTGTTGTACGCTATCTTCAATTTTATTAGCATATCTGCGAAGCCCATATAACCCAATCCGATTTTCCTTGTTTTTCGTGTCATGATCTCGATCTTATCCACAGGAAAATTGTTTGCATCCACAACATTATCAAGAAATCTCACTGAGAGCTTGATAACCCTACTAAGTTTCTCAAAATTTATTTTACCGTTTTCCACAAACTTTGCGAGATTTATTGACCCAAGATTGCAAGATTCATAGGGCATCAGAGGTTGTTCACCGCAAGGGTTTGTAGCTTCAATGTCGCCAAGGTGTTTAACCGTATTTTTTTTGTTAATCTCATCCAAAAAGATTAAACCTGGATCTGCTGTTTTCCACGCCTGAGCCACGATGGCATCCCAAAGTGCAGATGCCTTCATTCTCCTAACTACTCTTCCACCGTGAGGGTTCTTCAATTCGATATAGTCGTCCTTATCAAGTTTTTCAAAGAAAACATCATCTAAACCAACTGAAATATTGAAGTTTCTTAACTGGGAATTTTCGGAATCTTTGCTCATTACAAATTCCATTATATCTGGGTGATCATATCGCAATATTCCCATATTTGCTCCTCTTCTCTTCCCTCCCTGCTTTATGACCTCTGTGGTTGTATCAAAAATTTTCATAAACGAAACTGGACCTGAGGCAACTCCCTTCGTTGATCCGACTATATCATCCTTACATCTCAATCTAGAGAATGCAAAGCCCGTACCACCACCAGATTTGTGTATTTCTGCAGTGTGTTTTACCGCTTCAAAAATTTCCGGAATACTGTCACCAACGGGCAATACGAAGCAAGCAGAAAGTTGACCCAGTGGTGCACCTGCATTCATAAGAGTTGGGGAATTAGGTACATATTCCAAACTTGTCATCATTTCCTCAAATTCATCAATGGTCTTAGGAGCTATTGTTCCCTTTGTATACAAGAAATCCAGGAAATCTTCGAATGTTCCTTTTATTCCCTTCTCCACAGAGAGTTTGGAAAATGAATTTTTGAGCACGGACAATTGAGTTTCAGAAATAGAGGAAAGTTTTGTGGCACCTTTTGGTAATTTTCCTGTTTTTTCATATGATATATAATCGTACAATGCGTCAATGATACCTACATGTTCTGCAACTCTCCTGAACATCTGGCCCGGAGTCTCTATGATCTTCCCCTCCTGATCCTTGATAAGGTATCTTGATTCAAGCACCTTTATTGCATTAAGGGAAAGTTTCAGATCATCCTTTACCCCCATCCTTTCCTTTTCGAGCCTTATAGTTCTCCTTCTCTCTCTGTAAAGAATGTAGGACTTTGCAACTTCATTGAACTTTTTCCCGTCTATTTCGGTGCCCATCAAAATATTTTCAACCCTATCTTGAATCTGTTCCACTGTGGGCTTGGTAAAATCATTTGACAGTGAAGCAACTACTTTTTGAGTTAGAAGTTCAGCGTCTTTCATGCTTCCTATCTTGACTGATAGCATTGCTTTGTAAATTGCCCTTGTAATTTTGTCCGGTTCAAATGAAACCTCTTTTCCATCTCTTTTTATCATACTTGTAATCAATATTCTCACCAATAATCTCGGTAAACATGTTTAGTAATTGGGGGTATTTTAAAGTTTACACCAAACCTGTTAAGTTTATGTTATCAGATCTGCTCATATAGCACCTTTGTGATTAATAAAATATTAACATAGAATGCAAATCATCATAATCAATCATAAATATTCAATGATTAGGGCTTTATCTTTGAATAATATACAAGCTCATGGGTATCGTTGAATGTGTACCAAATTTCAGTGAGGGCCAGAACGATGAAATTATTTCAAAGATAATAGAGGCAATTCTGTCAGTAAAAGGCATAAGGCTTCTTGATCAGGAAAAAGATGCAAACCACAACAGATGCGTAATTTCCTTTGTTGGAAGTGAAGATATAGTTGTGGAAGGGGCATTCAGAGGAATCAGAGAAGCCTCACATTTAATCAATCTTGATAATCATAAGGGAGAGCATCCAAGATTTGGAGCTGCAGATGTAATCCCATTCATACCGGTGTCAGGGGTCGATATTAAGAAGTGTGTTGATCTGGCAAATGAACTTGGAGCCAGAGTAGCAAAAGAACTTGGAATTCCTGTCTATTTATATGGTGAAGCTGCCAAACTTGAATGGAGGAAGAACCTTGAAAATATAAGAAATAAAAACTTTCAGTATGAACAGATTAGGAACGAAATTCAAAAAGAGCAGTGGAAACCGGATTTCGGCCCACAGGAAGTTGGTACTGCAGGAGCATCAATAATTGGCGCAAGAGATTTTCTCATTGCATATAACGTAAATCTAAGAACACAGGATATTGAATCGGGAAAGAAGATTGCAAAAGCACTTAGAGCAAAGGACGGTGGTCTGACATTCGTCAAGGCACTGGCATTTTACCTTGAAGACAGGAAAATGGTTCAGATATCAATGAACTTGACTAATTATAAAAAAACACCCATTTACAGAGCCTATGAGCTTGTGAGGCTGGAGGCTCAGAGATTTGGTTTTGAGATAGCAGAATCAGAAATTGTTGGTCTCACACCTATGGATTCACTCATTGAAAGTGCAAAGTATTATCTAAGACTCAACGGATTCAAGAGTAACCAGATATTTGAAAAGAAGGTGTGGGAACAATGAAAGACTATAACATGTTTATGGAGGATCTGGCATCACCAAAACCGGCTCCAGGCGGAGGATCGGCTAGCGCTTTCGTTGGTGTAATCTCAAGTTCTCTTTGTTCAATGGTTATATCATTAACACAGGGAAAAAAGAACTATGAAGCGGTACAGGGCGAGTTAGAGAAACTCAGTCAGAAGGCACAGGATTATGCGAACCAATTTGAATCATTTATGGAAGAGGATGAGAATGCTTTCAATGCAATGATGGAGGCAAGAAAACTTCCTAAGGATAACGATGATAAAAAGAAGCACAGAGAAAATGAGATTAACAGAACAATGAAAGTCGCAATATCTGTCCCTTGGAAAATAGCACAGCTCTGTTATAAAACTATGGAGTTATCCAGAAGGTTATGTCAGATAGGAAATAAAAATGCCATAACAGACGCGGCCGCGGCGGGATATCTCAGCAACGCAGCCATTGAGTCCGTTTTACTCAACGTTAAAATAAACCTGAAATCCATAAAAGATGAAAAATTCGTAGAGTCGGAAAAATTAAAATTGCGTCTTTTTATGGAAAATGCTAAGGATATTATTTCAGATATACGAAAAATTGCTGAAAAGGAATTAGCAATCTAATTTCCTCTTAAATGCAAAAGTGCGCACACAACATATCACACAACCGAGACAATAAGTGATTACAATCCGCTTGAAAGTTTCCTGTCAGACGATTCATCAAGAGGAAATTGGTTAATATTCTCGAAGAGGATATAGTAATATGTCAGATGAAAATCTTATAGAGCCTTCCATTGAAGACATTCAGGAGGCTCAGGAATTTCTAAAGGGAAAGATTTTTTCAACTCCTGTTGAATGTTCCTCCACATTCTCAAATATTTATGGGGCACCGATTTATTTTAAATTGGAAAATTTCCAAAAAACAGGATCCTTCAAGACCAGGGGGGCACTATTCAAAATATCAAAATTATCTAGTAAGGAACAAAAGGATGGAGTGATAGCCTGTAGTGCGGGAAACCACGCACAGGGAGTGGCCTATGCAGCTCGCTTGGCTAAAGTATCCTCTAAAATTATCATGCCTTCATACACAATAAGCGCAAAAATAAACGCAGTCAAGGCTTACGGGGCAGAAGTAATCTTATATGGAAACTCTTATGCCGAAGCTTTCCAGGAGGCCAAGCGTCTCTCACAGAAGGAAAACAGGACATTTATCGATGGCTTCAATGACAGATGGATAATTGCAGGACAGGGTACCATTGGGCTTGAGATACTAGAAAAACATCCAGATGTGGAAAACATCATAGTTCCTGTTGGTGGAGGAGGTCTCATATCAGGTATAGCAAAGGCTGTAAAAGCTATGAACAATAAGGTCAAAATCATAGGGGTACAATCCGAAAACTGTGACTCTGTGGTCGAGACTGTCAAAAGAGGAGAATATACAGTAAGTAGCAAAGGGTTTACAATTGCAGATGGTATTTCAGTTCAAAATCCTGGAACATTGAACATTGAAATGATCAAAAAATATGTTGATCAACTGGTGACTGTATCTGATGAATCAATGGCCTATGCACTTTTTAAGCTTCTTGAGAGACATAAGATCCTGGTAGAACCATCCGCAGCATCTCCGCTGGCAGCTATAATGGAACAGAAGGTTGATCTTAGGGGGAAAAAGACCGTAGGAGTTGCCTCAGGAGGCAATATTGATCTCCTTCTTCTTTCAAAGATCATATACAAAGCAATGGAAAAAGACAAGGGACTCGTCAGGATAGAATGCAAAATTCCCGATCGTCCAGGAACCCTTCAGGCCATAACTTCAACTATATCATCAACTGGAGGGAACATCTTCCATGCTGAGGTTGATAATCTGAGTTATGATACTCCGCCAGGGTATCAAAGCATAACATTCAGTATTAACCTCAGAGATTCCGATCATCTGGAGATTCTTCTCAAAAAGCTTGGAGATCTTGGCTATAAGTTTCACGTATCATCGCTATAACCCTCTGTATAAGGGCAGGGACAATTTTAATTTCTGCTAACTATGGTTATTATATCTCCATCTGCCACTGAATATTCAAGTCCTACCCTCATATCGTTGACCTTACTTCTATCGCTCCTTAGAATTGCATATTTGAACGATACCAGCATTTCCCTGCTTATGTTCCTGCAAACATCCCTAACGGTTGTTCCTTCCGTGAGAACAAGGGGACGTTCATAGTCGATCTTTCCAGATTTATCTCTTAGAAATACTCTGACCAGGCTCAATGACTCGTAAATCATCTCTTTAAGTTCTTCTACACCCTTTCCCGTAGACGCTGAAACCTCTGCAATCTTTCCAAAAGAGTTGAGTTCCTTTATTTTGGTTTCATCGTGTGGAAGATCGATCTTGTTTACAGCAATCATACTTGGAAGATACACAACATTGCCTCTAAAGAAATCAATGAGGTCGTCAGAATCAACGGATTCCCTGATATACAACTCTGCGTTTGTAATTTTAAATTCCTTGGCGATTGCCTTGATCTGTTCTTCAGGAAGAGTCAGAGATTTGGGTTTCCGGATTCTTATTCCTCCTGTGTTAGCTCTTTTCATCGAAATATTCTTTCTCTTTCTGTTCAAAACTATTCCGACTTTTCTAAGTTCCTCTATTATCTTATCCATACCCTTTGCTTCATTATCTGTAACTAATAAGACAAGATCTGCATTCCTGACTATTGCAAGAACCTCTCTTCCTCTACCTGAACCGGACGAAGCATTCTCAATGATCCCTGGGAGATCAAGAATCTGAATCTGGCAGCCTTTATACTTCAGGATTCCAGGAATTACCCTCAGTGTGGTAAACGCAAAATTTCCAACTTCGCTACCACTGTGCGTCATAGCGTTCACAAGACTGCTCTTTCCCACATTAGGATAACCCACAAGTGCAACAGTGGCATCTCCAGTTTTTGGAACAGAAAAACCTGATCCACCACCTGATTTCTTATGGCTTTCAGCCTCCAATTGAAGCCTTGCCATCTTTGCTTTCAGGAGACCAATGTGACTCTCAGTGGCCTTGTTGTATTTTGTCTTTTTTATCTCCTGTTCTATTTCCTTTATGCGGTCTTCTATTGTGGGCAATTTTATCTCAAAGCTCAAACATTGATTTTACCTTATCTATTAATCATGCTGGATCATTTCATAGCTCTTATTTCAGCATATCACCAAAAAGGAATAATGGATAATCAAATTCATTCAAAGTCGCCTCTAACATCATTGAATTCACTCCTGAGGATCATTATATATATTCTGGAACCCCTTCCTTCTCCCACTTTAAAATGTTTCCCTTCGCAGTCATATATTCATTATAGGATATGTCTGTTATAGGTTTTTTTAAGTAAATCAGTACTGCATTTCTCAGACACCTCTGGGAAATTGCCAAAAAAGCAACTCCCATTACCAGTAAGAGAAAAACAATTCCAAGATATAGTATAATGTTTGAATCGAGCAGGGGGGCTTTATAGCTAATATATTTTCCATTTCCCTGATATATTGGAATCATAGTTGTGTTTAAAATAGAATAAGCGAAAATAATTGATGAACTTACCCATAAAATAATACCAATCGGCAAGGTCCACCTTCTTCTTTTGGCTAATGCAATCATATTGTGTATTTCTTCAGCTTCCATCTAAGTGGGAAGATTATTCATCTATATGCTATTTTCTTGAAATGTTCACACTGTTTAGACAAATTCCAACGTTATTCATGCCAATTCCGGATTATAATTTTGAAGTTTACATTGTATCCTTAATAATCAGTTATGTGTAAAAAACGAAAAGTAATAGATATACATTCAATTAACATAGTATGAAAAAGGTAGATATTAAAGAAGAAAATGAAATCACCGTGAAAAATATTCAGGCTTACATGGAAAAGACAGTTACAAAATTTGGATCAGGGGCCAAGGTGACATGTCCAAAAGAATTCATTGGGAAAAAGGTCTACCTTATCATTAAAAAGGATGATTGAGAATGTCAAGCCAAACTTCAAATTTAGTGAAGAATCTTATTGATTCATCTTATTGAATGCTTCCAGAACATTATTTGCAAACTCCTCTTCAGGCAAAGCACCAACAAATTGCACATCATCATTTATTACTATGTGGGGCACACTTGACACCCCAAATTTTGCTGCATCTTCTTGGAATTCGTGGGTTTCAATCATTTCTCCAACGATATTCGGATTGGCTATAGCAAATTTATGAGCTATTTTCACAGCTCTTGGGCAATATGGGCATGTGGGAGTGACGAAGACCTTTATCTTTATGGGTTTGTTTATTGTGGAGATCTTTGCAAGAGCTTTTTCATCTATCTCTTTCTTAGATCTTGAAACTTCTTCTATGTCTTCTATGAGAGTTCCGAATTCATAACCAGAAGGGATTCCATAATATCTTACCCTGCTATCCTCTATACCATTTCCAGTTACGATAATCGCCGGATATTTCTCTATATTATAGTTAGAAACCAGAGGATCATTTTCTTTAACAACCTCACAGGTTATTTTCTTATTCAATTCCGTAAGTTCATTGCAGAGTGTAACAGTCTCGGCACAATATTTACAATCTTCCCCTTCCTTGATAAAAACGATTAGTTTAACATCATGTACCAGTATTTTCTGGAATTCACTGGTCAAAAGCTTTCGATACTCATCATTGATCAATGGCATTGTATATCATCATACCCATTTATTTAAGGTTTAGTGATTAGAATGAAGGCTTAAAATCTCATTAAATAGTAAAGCAGTATAATTGGCATTAGCTAAAATACTATGGTCTATAAATGGTATCTGTTATCATGGGCAATTGAACCGTAATACCAATGTTTATTTGCCAATGGATGATATTTCATCAATGCCCGGTATGGTATCACTAAAAAAGATAACAGTCGGTCAGTTAATGACAAACTGTTATGTAATAGGAAGTGCAGGAGAATGTGCTATCTTAGATCCTGGAGGTAATAGCAAACTCATACTCAATTACATTAAAGAATCTAAGCTGGCACCTAAATACATTCTTGCGACTCATGGTCACTTTGATCACGTGCTTGCGGTGGATGAGCTAAGAAAGCAGTTCAATGCTAAATTCATAATAAGTTCAAAGGAAGTACCAATCATGAGGGAATCAGAAAAGCTCATAGGAGAATTTATACACGGTGCTGCTTTCAAGGCACCTTCTCCAGATCAAACATTTATGGGACATATTACAATTAGAATTGGTGAAATTGATATTGATGGAACTGAATACCCAGGGCACACTCCAGGAAGTACTATCTTCTCCTTTGATAAGAATCTGATGACTGGGGACACACTCTTTGCTGGAGGCATAGGCAGAATAGATGTGGGAGGCTCAGAGAATGACATGGTGGAAAGCCTATGGAAATTGTGGAAAATAGGTGAAGATTATAAGGTATACCCGGGCCACGGAGAACCAACCACTATAAGAAGGGAAAAGATGATCAACACACTATTCAAATATGCAGCCGAAGAGAAATCCCTACCCAAATCTCTAGGTTCAAGGATACTTTAGGGGCCATATTTCCTCCTCAACCCCAAGCCTTTTATTGGATACCAGCGCATGATAAAAGAACAGACTCGAAAGACGGTTCATGTATCCCTGTACCGCCTTATCAATCTCTCTTCCAGAAGCTATTCTTGTCAAATCTCTCTCTGCCCTCCTGCAAACTGTTCTGGCAATGTGTAGTGCAGAGGCCTCCTGCGAGCCTCCCTGAAGAACAAACAGGGTTACCTTGCCAAACTCTTTCCCATACTCTGAAATTCTCTCTTCTAACCATTTTACCCTATCTTCTGTAATGACCCTCTTTCTTCCTTTCAAAGTTACATGCTCTCCGACAGTGAAAAGGTCTCTCTGAACTGCTTCAAGGTCTCTTTTTATGTCGCTCCACCTGGAAATAGATCTGGCGAATCCAACGAAAGAATTCAGTTCATCTAAGTCTCCCTCGAGGTCGATTATTGCCGACCCCTTGTTAACACGTTCTCCAGTCCCCGTATCGGTTTCACCCTTGTCTCCTCTCCCGGTAAACATAATGCAAGATGTTTCACAAGATTGTAAACATTGCTACATTTAGAGGCGAGGCAAATTATAAAAGCCATCGTACTCTTAAGAGTTAATGGCCATTTCAAGAAGTCTGTTCAGAGCAGGAATAGTGTCTGGTGGCTTTTGGGGGGTATTCACAGGATTCTTCTCCTATCTGATTCTTTCCCTCAACAGAAGTCAGGTCACATCCTATTTGAACGGATCCGGAACATCACCTGCTCCCTCATTTCAAACATTTGCATTCGTGCTTGTTATTGCACTTATAATCTTAGGTCTAATGGGAGGAATAATCATATCCATTATATTTGAACGGACGGGCCATCTTTTTGGAAAGCTAAGTCCTGGTAAACGAGGAATTATTCTTGGATTAGTTTTTGGATTATTTTTTATCTTAATATATCCATTTCCAGGAGATATAAGTGACATTGGATACATATTAATATCAGCACTTTCAGGATATTTTCTGTCTTCATTTTATATGAGATTTTCTAAGCGTTATGATGCACAGAATAATAATTTAAGAAAGGTGTAAATTGTTTAAGAACATTTAGAACTATGAGATTACTCATCATATCTGATGCCCATTCCAACTTTGAGGCAATTAAAGCCTTAGACAGAAAGGAACAATATGATGAGATAATTTTTTTAGGGGATGCCGTTAATTATGGCCCCCAACCTGCTGAGACACTTCAATGGATCAAGGACAACGTGAAATATAGAGTCATGGGAAATCATGATAATGCAGTTCTTTACGGAGTTGATCCTAAATGCAGTTCAAAGACACTAGATATTGCCCTATATACCATGGAAAATATCACAATCAAATTTTTGGACAAATCTTCAAAAGATATTCTAAATACATTTAAAACCAAGATTGAAATTGAGCTAGATGGGGTCCGGTTTCTGATGATGCACGGTTCTCCATACAACAATCTATTCGGATACACATACGGGAAGGAGACAGATCAGATAGCTGAGGACCCAAACCTGATGAATTTCTCAAGGATTATGTTAGGGCATACTCACTTTCCCATGTTATACAAGTCAAGGATCATTAATCCAGGAAGCTGTGGTATGCCAAGAGATGGAAATCCTGATCCATTTTACCTGATTATGGATCTGTATAGGGATACCTTGGAATTTCATCGCTTCAAATACGAAAATATCAAAGTTAAAAAAATGCTGAAGGAATTGGTAAAAGACAAGGTTATTCTGGAGAAACTACTTTCATACTATTGATAAATCGAGGGTAAGGGATGATAGAGTGGGACGAACTGAAAATAAAGATTGGCTTTAAGAAATTTCCTGATGATTACTTGACAGGCATAAAATGGGAAAAGTACATGGAACTACCTAAAGGAACTGATATATTCATGTATCGTGAAACTGAGGGGATTTATCTTGTTATAGACATGGAAAAATTCTATTTTCTTGATCTTGCATTGGCAAGGTTTGTACAGATGTGTGCCCTTACTGGAAACACTACTGCTCCGATTCTATCACATTCGGACGCATCAAAAATCGTAAAAAATTTCAAAAATGATATGGAAAAATGGGATTCCACGATGGGCGAATTGCTAAAGGAAAAACCTGATAAAGAACGTTTAAGGGCTCAGCTATGGGAACTTTCAGGATACGGCCATGTTTTGCACAGTTTTATGGATTTGGAATAATTCTGGTACAAGCATTCAAAAAAAGCCCTATTTTCAAATGTAAAATTTTAAATCGTGTTAAACAGTACTATGCATTCTACTATCTTTTTGAATGACCCTATTAATAAATTACTATTTTATTGAATTTGTAATGGCTTGGATCTGACTGTCAATTCGATTGGCAAGGTCACCAAGTCCTGTGAAAGGTGCAAAAAGCTCTGTTGCACTTTGCGCATTTACTTTTGTTTTACCATTATCTTCATAGACATAAATTCTCAGAGGCGGGACGATCCCTGCCCTTAAATCTTTTTGAAAGACTTCAATTGCAAACTTTGGATGGAAAACCTCAAAGATTGAATTGCCCCCAATATTGATGCCAATTTTCCTAAGGTTTTCACGGGCATCTATGAATGAAACTACCTTGAGGCCATTATCTTCTATGGATTTTCTAAGAACTTCAATTGTTTCATCAAATTGATATTTTGAAATTATTTGATTATATTCCATAATTATCACTCCACACAGCAAGCCATTTTTGAGAGGTCTCTTATGAAGGATTGTGCAGCGAGTTTTATTCCCTCAGATATTGATGGAAATATATGGCTTGTTGATATAATATCATCTATGGTATACCTATTTTTCACTGCATATGCACCCTCAGTGATTATATCTGTGGCATTTGGGGCCATTATGTGCATACCCACAATTCTGTTGTCTCTTGGATCAACCGTGATTTTTATGATGCCTTCAGTCTCTCCCATTATGCTTGCCTTTGTGAGGTTTGACAGAGAGAAGACCCTGCACGAACATGCACCGTTCTTCTTTGAAAATTCATTTTCAGTCATTCCCACACCTGCTATCTGAGGACTTGTGAAAACAGCCCATGTTGAAGAGTCATAATCAATCTCCTGATCCTCCCCAAACATATTGCTTACAGCAATCACACCTTCCCTTGCGGCCAGTGTTTCAAGAAACATTCTCTTTGAAACGCAGTCTCCTGCAGCATATATGCCGGGTGTAGAGGTCTTCATATTCGGTGAGGTAATAATAAGACCCCTTTGATCGGTTTTTACCCCGGCAGACTCAAGATTCAGACCCTCGGTATTAGGTATTCTTCCCGTGGCTACAATGATCTCTTTTACTTCTAAACTCTCCTTTCCCTTATGCGTAATGATCTCCAGTGTTTTGCCATTTGCAGTTTTCTTTACTGCGTTGACTCGAGCTCTGAGGTAAAATTTCATTCCCTCCTCTTCAAGCACCGTCTTCAAATTTAATCCTATCTCTGGCTCCGTCTGCGGAAGCAATGAATCAAGAGCCTCTATGACAATAATTTTTGAACCAAGATGTAGCAAAGCCTGCCCCATCTCAAGACCGATTGCTCCTCCACCAATTATTGCTATGGATTCAGGCAGTTTTTTTATTTTCCACAAAGTGTCGCTGGTAAGGTATCCGGTATCCGAGAGTCCTTCGATATTAGGTGCTGTTGGTCTTGAACCAGTAGCAATCAATATGTTTGAACCGGAAACTCGTGACAATTCCTTTCCCTCCGCATCAGTTATAATTACTGTTTTTTTGTCAACAAATTTTCCAAGTCCGTCAAGCACTTTGACATTCTTGTAATTCTCTATTACGTTTGCATACTTCACATCCCTTGCATGATTCACATAATCATTCAGGCCTACCATTATTTTAGAAAAATCATGTTTTACAGGAGTTTCAAATATTCCAACCATTTTAGGGTGTTCTGGCTTGAAAACTGCATGGGATGCCTCCAGAAGGTACTTTGATGGAACACAACCAACATTTACACAGGTTCCTCCTAATGGTCCCATTCCAATCATTGCAATTCTCATCTCTCCATTACTGATCTCGGAGGCCTTTATAGCTGCTGAAAATGCAGCAGCACCCTTTCCCAGTATTAAAAGATCAAATTTTTGTATTTCACTATTCATAGAATCCATCCTCCTTAATCTTCCAAGAGTGTGGCTTTATAGTGGGAAGGCTTAACAAAAACCTTGTTTTTTAGGAGTTCCTTCGGATTTATCTCATCTGAATTTACCTTAACTATACCAGTTCCATTTTTTAAAGAAACATTAACATCCAGAACTCCAGGTTGTTCTTTGAGGCCTCTGGTAATAGTGGCTACACAATCCTCACATGTCATTCCGTATATTCTCAGCTTTACTTCCTGATTCATAATATCATATTGATGGGAGTTTAATAAGTTGTAAAGTATATTTTTCTTTACCTTAAGACGCATTATTAGTTTGGATCACAAGATTGCTCTATTAATTAGAACTATAGGCAGATAACATAACAGGTAAATACACCTTTTCCTGAACAGATTTTCTATTCATAAAGTATTTAGTTGTGGGAGTAATAGGAATAGGAACCATGGTATCAATAATAAATTTTGACAGGTTCCTTATGGGATTCACATTAGCCTCACATATTCTTATTGTTACCATGAGTATAGGCTTTAGCATTCTCATATCTCTTGCTGAATTTCTTGCAATAAGATGGAAAGATCCATACTATGAAGCAATGGCCAGGAGATTTACCAAAGCATTCGTAATTTTCTTTGCGGTAGGGACTGCAAGTGGTACAGTTCTTGCAGTTGAACTTTTTGCTTTATGGCCAAGTTTCATGGTAATTGTGGGCAAGGTGGATATCCTCCCCTTTTATTATGAAGTATTCGCCTTTCTCCTAGAATCAATTTCACTAGTTCTTTATTTCTATTACTGGGACTTTTTTGAAAACAGATACAAACACTGGGCATTATCCTTATTGGTTGCCGTTGGTACCGTTATGTCAGCGGTTTTCATCACTCTGATAAATGCATGGATGAATACCCCTTCTGGATTTAACATACCGTATTATCTGAAGACAGGGAATCTTATTAATATAAATCCAATAGCTGCAGTACTGACTCCGTCAGGATTTTATGAAGATGCTCATGTAGTAACAGCTACAATCGCTGCAGGGGTCTTCCTCATTGGAACGTATCTTGCATACAGCTTCATAAAAGCAAAAACTGAAGATGGAAGAATATTATACAGAAAGGGTCTGAATATAGTTGCAATCGTGGGTTTAATTTCAATAGCTCTTGCAGGTATATCAGGCAGTGTTGCAGATTCGCTTCTTATTACTCTACAACCTCTTAAATACGCCGCAATTGAACTAAATCTCAACAGTTCAACGTCAGCGGCTGAAATTATAGGTGGAGTATACTCCTCAGGAAAAATTCTCTATGATATATCTATACCTAATTTACAGAGTTTACTTGCATTTCCCCTTACATTTGGAAAGGGGACTGTACCGGGTTTAGATCAGTATCCTCAAAGTTTGTGGCCACCATTATTCATTCACCTCACCTTCGACACAATGGTTGGAGGGGGTTTTCTTGTTGGGCTTTTTGCCCTTTATCTAGCATGGAGACTACTCAGAAAAAAGTCCATTACAACAACCCTTCCCATTTATGGAATGATTATTTCCGGCCCTCTTCTTGCTTTAGTTTATGATAGTGGATGGGTCACAGATGAAGTCGGAAGGCAGCCATGGATTATATACAATGTTATGACTGTACAGTCTGCAGCCAACACTTCTCCCTCAATTATTCCACTGGGTATTGCTATAATAGTCTTTTATTTCCTAGTCGTACCATTTTGTTTCTATTTCGCATATAGAATTTTGAAAAACGACGCAGTGGAAACAGAACTGGAAAGGGCAAGGAGGTCAAAATGGTTCAAACGATAGATATTGAAGTGGTACTCAATCTCATAATCTTTGCAATGTTTTTCACTATTGCATCAACTGAACTGATGGCTGCATCGGCCATAATTTTCAAGTATAAGGAAAGTGAGAAAAAGGTATTCAAATTCTTAATCCCTATATGGGAAGTTACTGGAACTTTCTTTGTCTTCTATGTTGTCAATCTGGAAGGTCTTATGCCAGACGTTCTCCCATTATTGGCATATTCATTTATAAGCTATATTCTGATCCTTCTCATATTGTATGTCCTTAGAAACACGTTAATCATCTCAGCAGAAAACCTGTGGAAGAGAAAGAATCGAATCATTAACAGAAGACTGCTTTATTCAGCATATGCAATTGTTACTTTTGTACTTGGGGCAATGATAGTTATGATCTATGCTGCATTCATTGGTGGGCACGGATTGAATTTCAATGCTGAAACTTTTAATCTTATTTCATTCATCACATTTCTTCCTGACGACGGATTCATAATAGGGATAGCTATACTTTTCTTCGGACTTGCAGCGGTGTATTATGGATTGGACGTAAACCCTTTTCTACCCTTTATAGTTACAACAATGGGCATGTTACTTTCAGGGATTTCTATCTTTGAAATGGGAGATACCAACAACTCAACTCTATTTATAATACCGATTATTTTTACCTTATCAATTCCTCTGCTTTGGATGTTCAACAAAACAAAGAACATTGCTGAAAACAAACTAGTATTTCAGGGATTACTATCCATATCTATATTCTTTCTAGCATATTCACAGTATCCTTACCTGTTAGGCAAGAACCTTCTGATTACATCAGTTTTAAATAATTCAGCAATGCAAACCCAAATGTTTTATGCAACCTTAATAGGAGGAGCAATTCTTCTTGTACTAACCTACTTTTTCTTTGACATATACTTTGGAAATAGCCAAAATGAAAATCAGGAACCAATTGCAGAGGGAGAAAACTGATTCTCTTTTTATAAAGATAATAAAGAAAATGTAACACCCCTTTTATTGAATCCTATGGAATTATTATTAAAATTCTTTAAGCATGGTCTCCAGTGATTTCTGTAAAAGTTCGGGGGGCAACTTTCCTCTGGTATAGTATGAATATGTATCGAATCCCCATTTCATAAGGTGAGCGATGGGTCCGTTCAGTGTCTTGTCAACCTTACCACCAAAAAGGGTATCTGATAAAATTAAGGTTGCCTCGACTCCTCCTCTGTTCATTATACAGAAAACTTCAGGTTTGAATTTAATCACACTACCTTTCCCAGTTATTTCATTTGCAAAAGAGGATGCTGCCACATCAGCCTGTAATGTAGCAATATGACCTAGCTTTGGCATTGAATTGGCGTTGCAATCTCCTACGACGAATATATTTTGATGTAGAGGATGTCTCATGTGTTCATCTGTTCTTATAAAACCGTATTCATCTCCTAACCCAGAATCTTTGATTAACTCTGGCCCTGTATATGGAGGTATTACCAGCGTGAGGTCGCTTGGAAGTTCTGTACCATCTTCGAAGTGAACTGAATTTTTTTCAATTCTGGTGATGACTTTTTCAGTCACGATCTTAATACCTTTTTTTGTGATTATCGGTTCTATTTTCTTATGGATCTTAGGTCCAACATCATCAAAAAATATCTTACCAGGGGTAAAAACAGTAAGGCTAGATATTTCTCTCAAATCATGCTCTCTCAGGAAAAAATCAAGCATAAACATTATTTCTCCTATTGGCCCTTCGCAAGGGGCATCTAGTTTTATATCGGTTGACTTTTCACCCCATTTCGTTTTTGAGGCCCCAATAACAATGTTTCCCCCCTTGAAATTATTAATTGCATTCCACATCCTTGGTGCTTGATAATCGTCGCACACTGAATATCCATATTCTTTGAAACCAGGAATAGCATCGTAATTTTTCACTGCACCGGTGGCAATGACAAGATAGTCATAATTAAGGATAGATCCATCCTTTAGAGTAACGAGATTTTTTTCTGCATCTATCATAGTTGCTCTTGAGTTAACAAACTCCGCATTTTGTGATTTGGCTATATTCTTTATTGGAATCTGTGTATGACTCACGGGTTTTCCTGCCAGTGCAACCTCGACAAGTGACGGCTTTTCTAGACTTGTCTCTCTTTCGTCAACTATTACAATATCCATATCATTCTTGAATTGCTTTTTGATATCGTATAAAAATCTTAAGCCACCAAATCCCGCGCCTATTATTACTACCCTCTTTTTTAAAACACGTTGATCGCTATCTTTCGGCATTTAAATCTAATTTATATGAGCAATAACTATTTAAGATTGTATTATGCCCTTATTTGTGGGGTTATTCTAATAAAAAACTCTAATACAATGAAAACAGTTTGCAAACCGTCATAAATATTAAATCAGATCGCCAAAGAGTTTTTCTAAACGAACACAGAATCTTGATAAACAAAGTGAAATGGATAATTGGCTAATGTAAAAACGACCTGTAAGGAAACCTTTTAAACATTATGTTAATGTCATAACACAGGAAATAATTAGATGTATATTGAGGCAGAGATATCAACAATTATTATTCTTATTCTAAGCGTAGGGCTCTCTTTAATAATGTCCATAAATCTTATAAGGAAAAGAACAGGGAACCTCTTCTACTGGTCAGCTGGTCTATGGGTTTTTTCGATTTCCGTTGCAATTGAAGTCGTATTTGCTTTTGGAATTTTCTCAGATCTATTAATGGGATTGTATCTCTTCTTAGTAGCAATACTTGTTGAGTTTCTAGCCATTGGCTCTGTTACTCTTCTAGGTAAGAAGAGACTTTCTGATGCATATATTATTTTCAACATTGCAGCCGACATATTTCTTATAGTCTCTCTTGGAACCACAAATGTAGGAGATATAATAACTCAAGGAGTTGTTTTTGGGCCTCTGCCAATTTTGGTTACGATAGCCTCTTCTATCGCGACTTTCCCGGCTGCAATTTTGTTAGTCCTGATATCTGCCATTTCATATAGGAAGACAAGAAACAATAAGCTACTCAGCATAATTGCAGGGGTGATTGTCGTTAGTATCGCAGGCACATTGTATATCGTTGCTTTCCCAGCATTCCTCTACTATGCGGAACTAGCAGGAATAGCATTATTATGGCTTGGATTTGTTGACTTTAAGGCCATTAGTAAAAGCAATGTTGTTAGTCACAACTAAACTACTTGACTCGTATATACCAATAAATCTGCTGACTAACTCTTAATTTTATATATATTTAGATATAATGGTAAATATTATTTGCAATAAGTTATGAAAAAGTCATAAATGCTCTGAGGGATTGAATTTATATAATTTGAGATTTGCTTTATATTTATGCATTTAAATATGCCTATGTTTGCCTATCTATAATCTAAAAAGATGAACTTGTCCCCTTGATTCCAGGGGGTCTAAATGAATCAATCAGTCAATAACACAGAAAAGACCTATTTCATTTCAAAAACTTTTAGATGATATAAATGCACTATTCTCATACAATATGTTTGAAAATGAAAAGAAATATCATGTATTGGGAAACGAAGCTTGTATGGTCTTATTAAAATATAAATTATGAATATATCATTATAAGGTTATATGAGGCTTTGTCAACAATTGTATGGCAACTTATTCATTTTTTATGCACCTTATAAATAAGGTATGGTACTTATCGCTTTGTTTGAAATATATTATTACCAAGTAAAGAGATGATGAACATGGCGGATAAAGGAATATCAATTGTTATTTCTACAGGAACGGAGGAGAAAATGGTAATGCTTGGGGTACTGACCCAAACAGCAGTTAATCTGGGCATGCCATTGAGAATTTTTGTTACGGGTACTGCCCTACCTCTGTTTCTAAAGGGTGGATATGAAAAAGATGCAATAGTACCAAAGGGGTTTGAAGATTATATGAAGCAGCTTAGAGAGGGTCTCAGAAAAATCAAGTTCGAAGGATGGCATGCACTTCTTCAAAACTCGGTCAAAGACGGCGACGTTAAGGTATACGTTTGTTCTTTAATGTCCAGCGCACTAAATCTACAGAAAAAGGATCTCGACCCCATGGTTGAAGATATTGTTGGCGCAACCAACTTTATGATTCAATCAGCAGAGAACCAGATAATTATGCTATGAGGTGAAAAGAATGACAACATTGAATGTAGACAGCAGAGGAACAGCGTGTCCAGGGCCAATAACAGATCTCATAAGAGCCTACAAAAAGGCCCAGAATGGGGATCTAATTGTTCTTGTTGCAAACGATCCGGGGGCAGTGCCGGATTCAAAGGCATGGTGTGAAAGAACAAGGAATGAATTTGTGGGTTCAAAGGAAATTGAAAATTCATTTGAAATCACAATCAGGGTGACCGGTAAGAAGGCATAGTTGGGTGATTTGAATGACCGCTATTCCAGTTCTAATATACGCTCCAATTCTTGCAGTTATATTTTATGCCATTCTCGGTTTTCTTTTTGGTGGTTACGCAGAAAAGAAAACTTATTGCATGGTTATAGCAACCCATCAGGTTATGGGTCTAAGATACAGTAGCATATATGAAATCATACTTATCAGCATAGCCGTTTCTGCCTTGGGAACAGGTATTCTTGTGGCAATTGGAGCAATTCCGGTCGTTGATGCATATGCCTTTATGCCCGGTGCTGGATGGTTTACTCTTCTAGGCTCATTCATCTTCGGCTTTGGTATGATGCTGGGACAGGGGTGCATGGTCGGTATGCTCTGGAAATCTGGATCAGGGTATGTTGTTAACTGGATGGAGTTGCTGGGGTTGGCACTTGGATCAATAATTTTCGCATTCCCTCTTTTTAACTGGATGGATCTCACATACTGGTGGAAATTTAACGGAACCGGAAACATTGCAAACGGAAGCTCTTTGAATTACCTTCCCGGAATCCTACCCGGAATTCCAGCCACAGCTGGAGCAGCCATCATAGGAATACTTTTCTTCCTTGCAATTCTGTGGGTCGCCCTTAGGTTGAGGAAAAACAGAATAGCAAGCACAGGAAAATCACCTATTTTGAATAAAAAAGCCATCTTGAACTCACCATATTTCATAGGTACAGTTTTCTCATTTGCAATGATTGCATCATTCATTTTTGCAGCAGGACATTCTTTTAATTACCTTGGGGTAACCACGCCTGTAGCTCTATTTTCACAGTATATTCTGGCACCATTTGGCCTATATCTTGGTGGGAGCGGAGTTTCCCATAATTGGTATCAAACCATCCCAATAATAAGTGCATTCTCATTTTTCATATTGATGATTATTGCGGGGTCGGCAATATTCTCAATGGTAAGAGGGACATTCAAAATTCGTTTACCTTCAGGCTCTGCAAGTAAAGTCGGAGATCTCTCCATAGGATTTGTAGGAGGTATGATTATCGCCATAGGAGCAAGAATTGCCCAAGGATGCAGTGTAGGGGGTTTCTGGAGCGGTCTGGCAGGGCTTTCCATATTCGGACTTGTCTTTACAGTTGGAATAATACTTGGAAGTATTGCAGGTTACTTTACATATATTTATCTCAGCACGGCGTTCGCTCAAAGATCATCAAAACCAGATAAACCACAGAAAATGGCAAAAGCGCACAATAAGTTATTGGGGCAGGCAATATTTTCAGTAATTTTCGGACTCATATTAGTGGCCATTGGTATTGAGAGCATGGATGTCAATAGTCAATACTTAAATAAAGTGGCATCACCATTAATCACGCAGGAAGGGGAAGTAATGATAATCGCAGGAATACTTGTAATGGTGTTTGGACTTGCCATTACGGCATTCCACTACTTTAGAAACATAGAAAGCCAAAGAATAGTCCAAACAACGCAATAGGTGATAAAAATGAAAAATATAGCAATAATCGGAAGTGGTGCTGGAGGTCTTATAACATCCAGCAAGCTGTCTAAGGATTTGTCAAAGGAGATAAAGAATGGTGAAGTAACTATAACGCTATTCGATAAAAAGAGAGAACAGGAATTTCAGCCGGGATATCTGGAAGTTGCATTCAGGGGAACCGACCCATCGAAGATCAGGAGGCCGGTGAAAAAACTTGTCTCCCCAGGAGTAAAAATGGTCTACGATAATGTTGAAAAGGTTGATCTGGCAAACAGATATGTAAAAACTGAGGGTAGCAGTGAGAAGATCAATTTTGACTATGTCATAATATCCACAGGTTCTTCACCTGATTATGATCAGATTGATGGTCTCAAGCAAGCTAATATGGATTTCCATACAGATGCATATAACGCTAGCCTGATCTATAACCGTATTTCATCAATTAAGTCTGGTAAAATTGTTGTTGGAATAGGCGGGCTGCCTTATAAATGTCCCCCTTCACCGAATGAATCTGCATTTATGCTCCACGAACACTTCAGGAAGAAAGGGATAAGAGACGACGTCGAAATAATATATGTTACTCCATTTACAAGGATATATTCAGCAGAATCAATAAATGAAGTTATAGAACCCATGTATGAAAGAAGAGACATAGAGAGTATTACAGCATTTAACACAGACACTGTTGATGCAGAAAAGAAGGAAATTACATCACTGGAGGGTGAGACTTTGAAATATGATTACCTATTCCTGACTCCTCCGCATAAACCTGCAGGATTTCTCAAGGGTTCAGATATGTCAGATGAGGATGGATGGGTCAAGGTAGACAAGAAAGATCTTCACATAACAACATATGACAATGGATTTGCCATTGGTGATACAACAAACATACCCATATCAAAGGCAGGAGTTGAAGCCCATCTTGAGGGAATAGTTGTGGCCAATAACATTGTAGGGGAGATTACTGGTACGGGACAAAAATATAAATTCACAGGAAGAACACAATGTTCCATGGAGACAGGTTTTCACAAAGCCACATTTGTAGTGGGAACATATGACAGACCAGTTGAAAAAATAGAACCGTCAACCATGAACTATATGGAGAAGAAAGTTATGGAAAAAATTTACTGGGGCTCTCTCCATGGTCACTACGAATGGCTCTTCAAATACCACTTCAAAAAAGACTATTTCGAGGAATAACTTAACTTGAATTTATTGTGTGGGGTTCAAAAAGAGCCACTGGAGGGATTTGAACCCCCGACCTGCTGATTACAAGTCAGCTGCTCTACCACCTGAGCTACAGTGGCGCTCATGGGATGATATTTCTTTATTAATTAAACTTTCATCATATGGTGTGTGCACCGTTGGATCAAAATATCGAAAAACGATTTATATTGATTAATAATATGGAAATATAAGAGGTAAAAAAATTGGACGACAATGTAATAGAGGCAATAAATTTAACAAAGAAATACGGTTCTTTTACCGCTCTTTCAAATCTAAACTTAAATTTATCCGGATCAAAATGTGTAGGATTTCTAGGGCCAAATGGCGCGGGAAAAACAACCACTTTGAAGATATTCACAGATTTAATAAGGCCAACCTCCGGTCAGGCTTTGATTAATGGGATTGATGTTCAAAGAAATAAGAAAAAAGCCCTATCAGACTGCTCTGCCCTAATAGAAACTCCTGAGATATATCCTTCTATGACAGTTCGAGAAGCGTTGAGTTTGGTTGCAGAACTAAGAGGGATACCAAGAAGTGAAAGAGGCTCACAAATAGAAGAAGTGGTGGCTGAAGTTAAGATGACAGACTGGCTTGATAAGAATGTTGGAAAATTTTCAAAAGGTATGAAGCAGAGGGTAAATATTGCTTCAACTCTTATTGGGAATCCATCCATAATTCTGCTTGATGAACCAACCAGTGGTCTTGATCCACGAGGAATGGCAGAAGTTCGTGATATCGTAAAGTCTCTGAAGAAAAAGGACAGATTAATTTTCATGAGCTCTCACCTCTTAAATGAAGTTGCAGACGTTTGCGATGAGGTTGCCATGATTGACCATGGTAAACTGCTGGCCTATGGTCCTCTGGAAGAAATTACCGATAAGTTTTCCACAGTAGACGATTCCGCTGAAGCACAATTTTCAAAGCCCATAGATGAATCAATCAACAGACAAATTTCACGTATTAACAATGTAGTTTCCGTCGAAAGGATAGATTCAAGATCGGTAAGGATCAAGTATACCGGTGGTTTACAAAGTCAGGAATATATACTGGCAAGCCTAGCAGGGATGCAATTGGGGCTTATAGGATTCAAGAGTTCATCTACGAGACTTGAAGATACGTATTTGAATTTGATTAAGGAGACATTGTGATTGAAATGGAAACTATGAATGTAGACGTTAATCAGCAGATAGGAACGCCAGGGAGCTTGGATCAGCTATTTATCATTACAAAATATGAACTCTTAAACTATTTTCGATCAAGGAGATTTTTGATTCTTCTTATAATAGGCCTAATAATTGATTTTATACTCACAGGGATTATTGGATATTATAGACCGCAATCATTTCTCTCTTCAAATTTAAGCTTCTACGGAGGATGGGTAGGGCAATCTATAACATTTATCATAATTTTATCAGCTATATTCTTTGGTGGAGATTCAATATCTGGTGAATTTCAGAACAAAACTGGATTCTTCATTGCAAGCAGACCCATAAGACGATCATCCATATATATTGGAAAGTGGATAGCATCGTTCGTTGCATCGCTTCTAATAATGTTTATCTTCCTCGCAATCACCATTGCTAATGGGATATATTACTTTGGATACAGTATACCCTATCAATTAGGGGATGCCATTCTATTTTCAATTCTATATCTTGCAGCAGTTCTAGGATTTGCCTTCTTCTTCAGCTCACTTTTTAAATCGAGCGCCTATTCAATATTGATAACTATAATCCTTTTCCTATTCGCATTCACTCTAATGCAAGATCTAATTTCGAGTCTGGTTGGAATAGAACCTTGGTTCATAATTACATATACAGCTGGTATAATTACAAATATATTCACAGTTCCATTCCCTGCCCATATTGTCCATTCCACCACTCAAATTGGGCCGAAGAGAACAATCTTCACAACTACATACAACGCAACAATATCAGAAGGGCTCATAATCATGGCAGGATATTTCATTATATCTACTATATTGGGATTGTTTATATTTGAAAAGAGAGAGTTTAACTAAAATTTTCCATTACCAATCTATTTATAAATTCAAATATAGAGATTTCAAAAATCAATTTTTTTAAAAAAAATAAGAATTTAGGGATTACTTGAATTTGTAATCCGGCTTTCTTTTTTGCACAAAAGCAGAAATTCCTTCCTTGAAATCATCTGTTGTATATAGGAGGCCCATTGATATTGCCTCCATTTCAAGGCCATTATCCATTGACATTTCAGAACCCTTGTTGATGAGTCTCTTGGAAAGTGCGGCTGCAATGGGAGATACCTTTTCAGACAAATCTTTCGCAAATTCCATTGTTCTTTCCTTTATTTCCCCTTTGGTGAAGAGTTTTGAAACTATTCCAATATTGTATGCAGTAGTTCCATCAAATCTCTCTCCAGATAGAATCAGGTGGGTTGCTCTTGACATTCCAATGAGTTTTGGAAGTCTCTGTGTGCCGCTCCATCCTGGAAGGAGACCTATGGTAACTTCTGGAAATCCGATAACTGTCTCGGGTGTAGCAATCCTTATGTCGCAATTAAGGGAAAGTTCAAACCCTCCTCCTAAAACATATCCTTTCATTTCTGCAATTGTTATCTTTGGAATCTCTGACAATCTCCTGAATAATCTTTCACCCTTTCTGGAATATTCAACAAAATCAATTCCTCCAGGAATGAACTGCGTTAATTCCGCCCCGGCAGAGAAAATTTCCCCTGAACCAGCAATAACTATGACATATATCTCCTTATCATTCCAAAGAGAATCTATGGCACTTTCAAGCTCGTTGAGAACACCGGCATTGAGAAGATTATTTTTTCCATTCCTTATTTCAAGTCTGGCAACCCTGTTTTCTCTTATAATTGCAATAAGTCCCTCTGGCTTTGCACCCGTTTCTGCAGGCTTTACCTCCTTTACCTTTGATTCCTTCCTCTCCACTTTTCCTGAGAGGACCTCTTTCAACTTTCCTTCCTTAATGCTCCTGGCAGGTTCAAAGACTGAAATCTTGAATTTTTTAGATATGTTTTCAAGTTTTTCTTTAATCTCTGAATTTGTTAACCCTGAAGCGACCGATATAGGTCCAAATGGCCTATTCATGCCCAGTTTTACTCCGGTTTCAATGTCATCAGGACTGGTAACTCCATCTTCTATGAGCTTAACTGCCTCATTCACTTCTAGACATAGGATATCCATGAGCTCGACCTTATCCGATGGCTGAGCTTGAGGTATGACAGCTTTCCTGTTTTCCCATCTGTAGAATCCTTCTCCTGTTTTAAGGCCGAGTTTGTTATCCTTCATCATTGAATTATAATATGTACATTTTCCATAATCCGGAGAAAGCGTTTTTGAATAATACTCCAGGGAATGGACTACTGTATCTATACCAACGTAATCCATGAGTTCATATGGCCCCATGGGAAGAGCCTGTGATTTGGCGAAAGTATCTATGGCTGCTGGTGAATCTATCCCTTCCTGAAGGAGCATACAGAAGAACAGAGATTCGGGTGCACTGATTCTGTTTACTACAAAACCTGCAGTATCCTTTAAAACTCTGATTGGAACCTTTCCAATCTTCTTGACAAGTTCGTAAATCGCTTCAAAATTTTTTTCGTGAGTCTTTTCCCCCTTAATCACTTCAACAAGTTTCATTAAAACGGGAGGATTAAAGAAATGCATTCCTACGAGCCTTCCAGGATCATTCATTGAAGCGGAAATTTCTGAAATTCTAATATTAGAAGTATTTGTTGCTAAAATAGCATTGGGGCTTGCAAACTTTTCTATATCCTTGAAAATTTTTATCTTTAAATCTGGAATTTCAGGAACAGCTTCAATAATTACGTCAGAATCTGATACAGCTTCTTTGAGATCACTGCTGAATCTTATCCTTGATAGAATTGTTGCTGAATCATTTTCTGAAACTTTTCCTGATTTTACAAATTTGCCGAGACTTTCGCTTATTGTCTTCTTTGATTTGTCCAGTGCCTCTTTAAAGGCATCCTCTACTATCACATTGATACCTGAAGTGGCAATTACTTGAGCTATTCCACTTCCCATTATGCCTCCGCCGATTACGGTAATTTTCTTAATATCCATATGTTCACTTCTTTAATTTCTTCAAAAGCCCCATAATCTTTGTTGCGCTCATTATATCTCCTGAAACCTTTATTTTCCCTGACATGTACGACATTACAGGATCGGCTTTTCCCAAATATAGATCAGAGAGTACCTCATCCTTTCCCGTTATTGTTACACTTGCTGAAGGAGCCTTTCCTTCACCAAACACCACATCGCCCTTGGCAACACTGACAAAATAATTCGCGCCTTCCGTGGTGGAAAACTGGAAGGTTTTATCAAAGTTGGCTATTTCTTTCTTGACCTGTTCATTTCCAGAGAACTGTCCTATCATCTCTTTTAAAATATCCGAAGATGCCATGATTCCTTATCATTTAGTAATAATAATATCTATCTATTTCGACAGTTGATATTATGAAAGCGCGAATATAGATTTTCAGGCCAACCCTCATATATAATGAAATCTACAGCAATAGACTTCTCCTAAAACTTCTCACGAGAATTATTTTTACATTGGATCTTTATTCGTGTCACATTTCCAATAAAAGGTAATACAGAATACGTATTTCAGGCATGAATTTACTGTTGTGCGAAAGGAAAGCCTTATTCATGGGACAAGCATGCATAATCAATGAATAACATTGTGGATTACGGTTTCCGTGAAGCCTATAAACCCATGAAATCCATTGCCAGACAGACAAAGATTGATGGCATGATAGGCTGGGAATGATTAAACATATTGTGAAAGATTTTTACAGGAATGATACAGACAAAGGCGGAAGACCCAACGTTGATGAGGTTGTCATGATCAAAACATTGTCCCTGCCGAGCATGTATAACTGTTCTGATGAAATTATTGAAAGGGAACTCCACGACAGGATATCATTCAGGAACTTCCTGCACTATCTGGTAACAATAACAGATTCCAGAACCACATGGCTTTTCATAGAGAGGCTTTCATCAACGGGAAAGGACAAGATCATATGGAAGCAGTTGGAAGAACATGGTATCACCTTAAAGCGGGAATGGTGCAGGATGAATCATTCATTGAATCCGATCTCGGTAAACATGGAAGGAAGAAACTTCCTGTTCCCGTTGATCTGGTATCTCCAAAAAAGACGAAGGTTTTAAAAGCATGTACGCTCGGTAAACATTAAGATGCATAATTGGTCACACAAAAGGCCTGAAACCAAGGAAAAACCTGAATAAATCTAAAAACCTTTGATTCAGTTTCTTAACATCATGTGTGTTTCATTTTCTTTAATTTATAACGAAATATCAATAATTTTACATACGGATAGCTCGCCAAAATGCTTATCACGATTCCAAAGATAGTGAATGCGAAGTATAAGTATATCATAATATAAAGAAAAATCATTGTAGCATGAAGGGTTCTCCATTCTACGGGCTTCTTTTGAAATATTCTATAAAGAACTATCCAATACAGGAATATGGAGAGAAATAGTAATACATTGAATATAATAAGAAAAATAAAAGTTAAACTAGCGCTGGAGCTGAATGTAATAAAAAAAATAAGAGTTAAACCGAGATTCATATTATTACCAAAATATTACCATGGTGGCTGTGCATTAGGGTTCCATGCACCATGATGGCTAAATATTGAAGCTGTCCCCGGTCCATATGATGTCATCAAGGGTTCATACAATCCACCACTTGAATCATAATTGCTCATGTACATACCTTCTTCACCATATGCTCCAATATTATAGAAATTATACCATTGCGTTCCATAGCTGAATCCTACGTCAATATATATTGTTGGTGCGTGGTGACTCAGAGCATAGGTATATAAATACACTGTGTCTGCAGCGATTATTGCTATGGTATATGGAACTATGGAAGCAGCTGCAGGATCAATGGAAATAATTGCCCCCTCCTCATATGCAACTACTTCTCCCAGCATAATTCCAACTGTTGCAACTGAATATACGCTGAGCTGAGGAATCCCTACCCTCGTAACCGATAGTATCGCATTATATCCTGACAGCGATTTAGTATAAATATGGTAATAAAAAGACCCCGGCATGGAATCAGTGGCAATTAGGGGACTATTCTCCCTGTTGTGATATGTGTTCGATAAATTTAATTTGTCAGTAATGTGAACACTCGATGTAATATACATCCTATGTCCTCTGAAACTAACGCTAACTTTACCTTCATGTGAAAATTGTGTTATATTTTCGCCAATTTCAGGAGCGGTCATTGCTGAGGAATAGCTATATACAATTTCAATATGAAGCACTTTACTATTCCCTGATCCGGAAATCACGGTTTTGGTATACATGAAACTTAGGTTACTTTCTTTTAACAGGGAATATGCTTTCATTGCAGTGGAGGTGGGTGTGCCATCTCCTGAAATCTTCTGCGATTGTTTTTGAACGTGTTCAACGGAAGATGTCTGTATTGGATTAATGGACATACCTACGAACAATATCACAATTACTATGGCTGTTATGGATAATAGAGCTTTTCTTAGTTCCATAGCACCGAAAGGGGAGGGGGGGGGATTAATAAATTTTATGGGGGGCAGTGTGAAAATATCATATTATCATTCTTCGAGTGGAAGTTCCGACAGATTCCTATTATTGCTGCATATGGAAACAATGTGGTTTAATATTTCTTAGTACATCAGATCAGTGCATTAATTCATACGGGTAGCCGGCAAAGTTCCATCTATGATTTAAGGCTTTCAACAATATATTAACTTATATGATCCTCCTCATTTAAGGAAATACGGTAAGAATTCAGTGTTTCCATGAAGAATGATATTGATTTTACCTTCTGAAAAGTGAACTGTTTATAAGAGTCTATTAGCGATTGGATGTCAGTCAAGGATGACAGAACCAGCCATGCAGATCCTCCTTTATTCAAATGAGACCCAAGTGAATTCAAAAAGGCTTTTGTCACTTTAAACCCATCTCTACCACCATTCCACTGTTCTGATCCTTCAATATTGTCTTCAGTTGGAAGGTAAGGGGGGTTAAAGATAATGGAGTCGTATGAGTCATCAATCTTTTCGAAAAGGTCTGAGAGTAGCGTCTCAACACTCACATGGTTGAGCCTAGAATTCATGTCAGTGCAGTTCAGCGCCAAAGGATTAATGTCAACTGCAGTTACGGCAGAACCAAGAGCTGCACAATAAACGGATAATATTCCAGACCCGCACCCTATTTCAAGTACCTTTTCTCCTAGAGATAGGGATTCTAGAAGTAGATATGTATCCTCAGAAGGCGGATAAACGCTGGTGCATACCCTGTATCTTAATATCATACCCTTTACAGCAATTTCAAAAACATCGCTATTCACAATAAAACAACAAAGCGAAAAACTGATTTAACCTTTTATGCAAATTTCTCAACTAGCAAGTTCAGAACGAAGTGAAGATTTCAATTTGAAAAAAGCTAGCTATAAATTGATCTTTAACTAACCATTAACGATGTCTCATTAAACAGTTAAGATCTAAATTTTGCTTGACTGTGTAGGCTCAGATTACGCTAAGAGGTCTAATTTCATATTTGTTGGAAAAAAAGGGTAACTGGTCAGTCTGATGTTCCTGATCCATTATCCGAGTCTTGCTTTTCTTTTCATAACTGACGGGGTATCTGCGATGAAATTATTCCCTCTTAATTTTGATGTATAATATATTGAAAATATTCTCGTATATATTTCAGCACCACGTTCAGATCGTGATCCTCCTGATA
>JAJZJZ010000171.1 GCA_021809755.1 Thermoplasmata archaeon | reverse complement strand
TTTGATTCATAGGCAAAGAACTTCCCTTCCCAGAAAGTTATTGTTAGATCCTCATCGTCCATTTCAAAGCGTTTCTTTTCTCCATCTCTAAAGGAACTTTTTAAAAGTCTAATCTGCCCCAGTAAAAATCAACTCTTCTTAGAATCAATAAATTTCCAGTCAGATTTCAGTGAGCCTTTGCCTCTTTTCTTATGAATGTAGTTTATGCATGAAAGAGCCGCCACAGATCCCTGACCTGCAGATATGACAGCCTGTTTGTAAGGTATATTTGTGACATCACCACAGGCGTATATCCCGGGATGGCTAGTAGCACAGAATTGGTCCACGATAACCTCTCCTGAGGCATTTAAAGTAACCAGATCTTTTATGAAACCCGTTTTTGCGACATACCCCATCTCAACAAATACCGCCTCGATTTTTAGTTTCTCTTCTGCACCTGATTTTTGATCCTTGAGAAGTAATGATTCCACATTCCTTTCCCCTAAAATTTCAAGAATCTCTCTTTCAGTTAGAAAAACAACATTCTCGTGAGCCTTAACTTCATTGACCATTTCCTCGCTTCCTGAGATTCTCGAACCCTTTTGAACAACATAAACCTTTGAAGCTACGGTACTTAGATATAACGCTGCCTGAAGTGCATGATCGCCGGCACCAGCAACAGCCACCTCCTTATTCTTATAAAGTGGACCATCACAAATTGAACAGTAAGACACTCCAAGTCCCTTTAGTTTATCCTCACCTTTGACATTAAGATCTCTTGGGGTTTTTCCGAAGGCAAGAATTAAACCTTCGCTTTCAAATTCACCTGAGAACGTCTTAATTTTGAATAGATTTCCATCTGTGGAGATATTTATGACTTCATCATAGACATATCTGACACCATACAGTGAAGCCTGTTCCTGAAACTTAGATGCAAGGTCAAATCCTGATATGGAATTGAATCCTGGATAGTTTTGAATATCTGTTGTTAATAGACCTTGACCGCCAATATCCTTGGTAATGAGCAGGGTATTCATGCCCTGCCTTGCAGAATAAATGGCAGCAGTCAAGCCTGCAAAGGCTCCGCCAATGATTATCACATCATTTTCCATATTAATTCAGAAGTTTCTTAATTCTTGCATCAAGCATTGGTTTAGGTACTGCTCCTATGCTCATATCAACCATCTTACCGTCTTTGAACATTAGGACGGTTGGTATACTCCTTATATTAAATTCTGCAGAAACATTAGGGTTCTCATCCACATTTAATTTCCCGAATGTTACCTTTCCGGAATAATCCTTGGCTAGCTCTTCTATAACTGGCGAAAGATACCTGCAAGGTCCACACCATGCTGCCCAGAAATCTACTACGAGAATCTTCTCACTTGCAACGCTTTTCATGAAATTTTCATCACTCAATTCTATCGGTTTCACATTTTTCACCTTTTGCGACATAATATCTTTAAGTAAATTTTGTCTTATGGCTTCAATGTTCTTTTCCTCAATATCTGTCATTTAGTTCACCAAGATATTATAATATGTTATTACTTACTGATTTAATAGTTTTATGGTATTGCTAATACCATGCAAAACTATAAATCTTCTCAACGCATTTAGTATCATGACCAATGCTAATTCACTCTACAAGATATCCTTGAAGAGTGCGTGCTGCGATGATCTTCTCACATGTCTTTTCATGCTAGGTCAGACAGACGTGTTATTGTTTAACTGCATGGTCTTTAACAGAGAATATACTTTGGAGGAACTTGCTCAATTGTCGGGCAAGGATAAGACTACTGTTTTTAGATCTATGCAGAAATTAACAAGCATTGGTATAGTAATAAAGAATTCTAGAACAATTCCACGCGGAGGCTATTTTCATACATACAACCTCAGTGATGTTGAAAATATTAAAAAGATTTCAATGGAAAGAATTAACTCCACACATGAGGGTTTTCTTCAACTTCTGGATCAGTTAATATTAGATATAAATACAAGGATAAATCCGGACGATTGATTATCTAATCATTATGATAAAACCTGCAACCAAACCAAAGAGTGTTCCAATGAGAAAACCTCCTCCCCCAACCAATGCAACTAGACTGAGAATCATTATAATGATCCCATTAAGAGCATGTTCTTTTTTGCTTCTTCTCATTCTTTCTGTTATACTCAATATTGTTGATCCACATAACAGGGCAATTATGGAAAGAATTATTCCAAGAACACCAGTTAAGGCTACCAATCCAAACGACACATTATGAATGGCTAAGTATGCTGATCCAAGAATTATAGCTATAATATTAATAAACGCATTTAAAACTATAAAAATTGCAGCTAGTAATCCCAACAAATAAGTTATATCTCCAGCAGCTCCTCGTGAAGTCATTCTACTGCATTAACTTGTGGTTTAAAATAGTTGACATCCTTCTGTTGCGGTAAAGGAAATATTATGAGTCTTATAGACTTATGAGACTAATTGGAACATTGTTTAAAAAATTGAACTTTAAATCTTTAATGAATGTAGATCCTCACTTTCTGTTACAGTTTATAGTGAATCCCGTTATGGAACCTACTAATAAGGCAGCGAGAGGTTCCGGACTTTCTGCGCTTTACATGAAAGTATCAGGGAAATAACGATCTAATTACGGTTCCATGATTTATACAGGAATATTTTCAAATTATTATACATTAAAATTGAGAGGGAACAATTTCATCTCAAATACCCATCATTCATGGAAAGAAAGACCAGACATGGGTAATAGATCTGGAAAATCATAGTGTCAGGTTATAAATTTGCACAACGCTTATAAGGAATAATGATCTGACCTGTTGGCTATGATGTCAGCCTTTAATCGCCGAAAAGCTGATGACATCTGTTTAGGGTGTAATAATGATAGGGGGCATCATAGAAACGGCTATTCAGGTTATAGGAGTTTTAATTCTTGCACC
>JAJZJZ010000170.1 GCA_021809755.1 Thermoplasmata archaeon | reverse complement strand
CAGAAAATAGAGGAATTTCATCCGGAATGGTGGCCACAGTCAGAAACGTTGCCCAAACTGCCAGCATGGGTATATTCTTCACAATTGTCATACTTGCGCTATCTACTAATTTACCCCACTATTTCAACATCGCCCTTACATCTGCCAATGCATCTGGCTTATCCACATATTTGGATAAAATACCGCCTACTTCCGCCATTTTTTCTGCATTTCTGGGTTACAATCCAATGCAGACCATTTTAAGCCAGATTCCTTCTTCCTATCTGAGTTCGTTGAATTTAAGCAGCACTACAATTGCAACATTAGAAAGTAACACATGGTTCCCTCTGGCTCTTGCTCCGGCAGTAATGCACTCTCTCAGAGATTCGTTCTACATAGGTGCAATTCTGTCAGTGGTAGCAGCAATTTTATCTTTATTAAGGGGAAAGAAATATTACCACCCAGGTGGTCAGATCCATAATGATCCGAATGGTGAAGATGCCAACAAACTGAGACCAGAAATTAACAAGGGAGAAATGAAAGGAAAAGAGGTATCAAAAAATGAGTGAAAAAAGAGAACCTATAGAAGTATGGAGAGCCATGGTTGAAACCTGGAAGGTATGGAAAAAAGGTGTGGAAAAGAATCTGGAAAGAATAAATCTCGGAAGCACAGAATATTCAATACTAAGATACTTGACGGAAGAGGGGAATATGCCCATGGTTCAAATGGCCAACAATATCATGGTTACACAGGGATGGATAACAGGTCTCATAGATTCCATGGAGAAGCGTAATCTTGTGGAAAGGACGAGAAGTAAGGATGACAGAAGGGTTATAGAACTGAATATAACAAAAGAGGGGAGCAAAGTTTTTGAAAGAGCGAAAAAAGTTCACATGGAATATATTGCCAACTGTATCAAACATATGGATGATGAAACTGTAAGCTCCACGGTTAAATTATTAAAAGACCTGAGATCAAATATAGAAGATGCAGAAATGCCAGAGATTAAAAATGAGTGAGTGCACAAACTCATTAAAAGTATATTAATTATTTTAAGTTCCTTTGACAACATTTATCTTTTACTGTTTGATTATATAACTGGTTTAAATGGGCTTCTTATCACTTCGAAGGAACAGGACTAAAAGTGCAGTCGTTAACCTTGAATCTGAAAACGATAGGATAGAACCCTACATGGTTAAGGTCCTTGAAAAAGATCATGAAAAGAGAACCATGAATTATGAAAAAAACAGTTCTCTGGCATACGAATATGTTTCCAGCAGCCTTATTCTCGCGGAAGTTTATGCGAAAATAGGAAAAATGGATGATGCCAGGAAACTATTGGATTCTTCAAAAAACGAAATAGATAAAATTGAAAGCCTTGAGAAAAGAAGTACAATGGAAACCCTTTACGGAAAGGTTGAAAAGAGAATTCATTAAATCTAAAGGATGTTATATAGAAAGTTATTTTTAATCTGTATATTAGGGAATTTTTATATGAAGTGAAACCTGTATCTCTCATATTTTTAATCCGCCTTAAACATGGATAAATCTGTCATTTTTTGCTAAGGTTGTTTTACAAAGTCCCTGATTTCTATTTTTTCTAGTAAAGGCGAATTATTAAGTAAAATGATTCATATATTACATGTATAAAAAAGAGTGAAGAAATGGTATCAAAGAGAGTGGTAAATCAGAAAAAAAGAGAAAATAAGATGAGATATGGAAAGGGGCACAACAGATTTCTTGATAATGATGTTCCAAAATATGAATTCCCTGAGGGTAAAATGGATCCAAGAGCGGCTTATCAGTTAATTCATGATGAATTAAATCTTGATGGAAATCCTGATCTCAACCTTGCAACCTTTGTTACCACGTGGATGGAACCAGAAGCTGATCAGTTAATAATGGAAAACCTGCACAAGAACTTCATAGATCACTTTGAGTATCCACAGGTAAAGGAAATAGAAGAGAGAATTGTTAACATAATGGCAAATATGTATAATGTTCCAGATAAGGATGACTTTATTGGGACTTCAACCATTGGATCGTCTGAGGCAATTATGCTTGGATTGCTTGCCCACAAATGGAACTGGAGGCAGAAAAGATTAAAGGAAAACAAACCAGCAGATAAACCGAATATAGTGTTTGGTGGTGATACCCACGTTTCCTGGGATAAATTCGCAAGGTATTTTGATGTTGAACCACGAATTGTGCCTATTGCCAGAGATCATTTTACCATAGAGCCTGAAGATGTTAAGAAAATGATAGATGAAAATACAATTGCAGTGGGAGTTGTTCTGGGCACCACCTTTACAGGAGAATTTGATCCAGTTTTTGAAATAAATCAGATGCTGGTTGATCTGAAAAAAACTAAGGGACTGGATATACCCATACATGTTGATGCTGCAAGTGCAGGATTTATAACACCTTTTTATGAACCAGATTTCAAATGGGATTTCAGACTTGAGCAGGTTAAATCCATTAATACTTCAGGTCACAAATTTGGTCTTGTGTATCCAGGACTTGGATGGCTCATTTTCAGGAATGAACACCTTCTGCCTGAGGAACTAAAATTTTATGTAAATTACCTGGGAGATGAGATGCCAACCTATACTCTCAATTTCTCAGAAGGAAGTTCAATGGTAGTTGCGCAGTATTATAACATCCTGAGGCTTGGAAAGAAGGGTTATGGTGAAATCGTAAGCAAAATGATGAATAATGCCAATTACCTGGCTAAAAAACTTACGGAGAGTGGTGAATTTGAAGTGATTAACGGGGCCAAACATATTCCTGTTGTTACATTTAAGCTCAAAAATGTGGAGAGTTCAAAGGCGTTTGATCTCTCTTACAGGATCAGGGAGAGAGGATGGATTGTCCCTGCCTATTCACTTCCCCCAAATGCACAGGATACAACCATAATGAGAGTTGTTGTAAGAGAGAATTTTACTGCTGATATGGTTGATATATTTGTAG
>JAJZJZ010000033.1 GCA_021809755.1 Thermoplasmata archaeon | reverse complement strand
GTGATATAACCCTTATCCTTCAATTTCTTCATTATAATCCCAAAAAGCTTTTCGGCATCATATTCATAATCTTTTACAAAGCTGTACATGGTTTCATAATATATGGATAATTCATTAATTTGTGGTTTTCCTTGCGTTACAAATATAAATAGTTAATTTTTCTAATCACATTCAGTTCAAATTTTCATAAGAAATTTTTCATTTCCGGGGTTCAAGAAGTAAAATTCAAGGTTATAAGGATCGAATTAGATCTGACTCTACAAATGTATCCCTAGGATTCAATATTCTACCAGAGATTTATTGGATCTTTTGTATCAAAGCATTATAGGTTGAAGAGATAATTAATCAAGATGCTTTCAAGCTTTGATCTTTATTAGAGGGGAGGATCATATTATACTAACAAAAAAATTGAATCTTAAAAATAAGTAAGTGAAAGTAGAATGTTGGTTTTAACTCCCTGTTATGAACTGTATTATTAAACGAATAAGGCTTTATTATTTAAGACAATGACGTATAATGAAACCTAAAATTTCGGTTATAGGGGCAGGAAATGTAGGAGCAAGTCTGGCGCAGTTCCTTGTTTTGAAGGAGCTTGGAGATGTTTATCTCTTTGATGTTGTTGATGGAGTTCCAGAAGGTAAGGCACTTGACATTGCAGAGGGAAATCCTCACTGGGGAGTGGATTCTGAGGTTAAGGGATTCACAACTATGGATGAAAGTGCATATAAAAACATGGAAAATTCCGATGTCATAATTATAACTGCAGGTCTTGCCAGAAAACCTGGAATGAGCAGGGATGACCTATTGGAAAAAAATGTTCAGATTATTTCCTCGGTAGCAAGAAACGTGAAGAAATATTCTCCAAACTCGAATATTGTTATTGTTTCCAACCCAGCAGACACAATGGCGTATGCTTTCCAGAAAGTAAGCGGAATTTCACCTTCTAAAATTATTGGCCTAGGAGGGTCCCTTGACAGTTCCAGGTTCAGGACATTTCTATCAATGGAACTGGGTGTTTCTGTAGAAGATATTAACGCATTTGTTATAGGAGGGCATGGTGACGATATGGTTCCATTCATTAGATATTCCAGTGTTTCAGGCATTCCAATTTCAAACCTTTTGTCAAAAGAAAAAATCGATGAAATAGTTAAAAGGACAAGATTTGGCGGAGGAGAAATTGTAAATTACCTGAAGACTGGGAGTGCCTATTATGCTCCTGGTGCATCAATAACTGCCATGGTTGAATCCATAATCAGGGACAAGAAGAGAGTAATTCCTTGTGCAGCATATATAGATGAAAATCTCTCAAAGCATTATGATGCAAAGGGTCTTTTTATAGGTGTGCCAATCAAAATAGGCAAAAAGTGTGTTGAAGAGATATACAAAATTGATTTCACTCCCGAAGAAAGGGAACTCTGGATGAAAACAGTGAAGTCAGTAGCTGAAAATGCATCAAAAGTTGACCAGTTTTTGGCTAAGGGGAATTAATTTCACCCCCAATTTTTTATATAAAATTCAGGTAAATACTCATATTCCACTGGGTCTTTTATCCCAGCTTCCATAAACCCTTTCAAGCGTAGGAGGCAAGAATCACATTTTCCGCATGCTTTTTCACCACCGAGATAACAGGAATGCGTCAACTCATATGGAACTCCAAGCGACATTCCAAGTTTTATAATTTCTGATTTTTTTAAATACTGCAAAGGGACCTCAAGGTTGAACCCCTTGGAAATTCCCAGCTTGGTACCGGTGTTAAGGGTATCTCTCATGGCACTGAAAAACTCAGGCCTGCAATCGGGATAACCCGAATAATCTAGGGCGTTTGCCCCTATAAATATAGTCTGAATTCCACTTACTTCTGCAATTGATGAAGCAATTGTGATGAATATGATATTTCTTGAGGGAACGTATGTATTTGGTATGTAATTTTCAGATCGGTTTAAGGAACCTTGTTCAACACCAACATCAGATGTTAGCGAACTTCCCCCAACCTGTGTAAGATCAATTTTGAATATCTTGTGTTGCAGAGAATAATGATCAGCTATCTTTTTTGCCTTTTCAAGTTCAATCTTATGTCTCTGGCCATAGTCAAAGGAAAGCGCAAGGAGATCATATCCATCATTCAAAGCAAGCCCTGTTACAGTTGCTGAATCAAGGCCACCAGACATTAGTACTATCCCTTTCCTTTCTTGAGCCATTAAAATTTACCTCTCCATTCAGCGCCCTGACCCGGGCCTTCCTGAACTGAAAGAGTTATTTCTGTTATGTTTGGTTGACCTTTTAATGCAGTTAATAGTTTTTTACCCAAATAACCAGATAATTCCTCGCTGGAACTTGTATTTGTATCTATGAATACAACGAACTGTTCTGGTATAACCATTTTAACGTCCATATACGAAATATGAACATATCCTTCATTTATCTCATATTTTGAATATTTTTTTGAAGAAGGTAATAGGAGCTTATGATCAAGGGACTCAATTATTCCCCTTATACTTTTTTTAATGAGACCAAAGTCTGCCATGATTCCGTCGTCAATGGTTCCCTCCACTCCAACCATAATTGCATAATCATGACCATGGAGCCTTGAGCATTTGTCATGATCTGGGATGAAATGTGCTGCAGCAAACCTTAAATTTGCTTTCCATCCGTCTATGTAGATTTTCATAATTCAATGATGTGTTTAGGATTCTTATATCTATTGAAAAAATTTATTTTTGCTTGTTATAAAACAGATCTCTTTCTTCTTATTTTATTAATTAAAGAGCTAATGGTTAATATAAACATGCTAAAGGATCAGCTCTTATCATCCTTCAGTAAATCGTTTAACTTCGAACCCTTGTCAATTCTAATGGAAATGGAACCTACTACAATGATATATATCCATGCAACCATGGAAAAGGCTCTTCCAAAGGAATAATTTGCAAATTCAATGTGCCCGGTTAGTGCGGTTGGAGATATGGGTGGTAGAGCAATGACTCCTGACAAAAGATATACAATCAAATTAAACGCAGTGAATAGGACAGAAGGAAGATACCATATTCTTAACCCCAAAAGAAAAACGATTCCTATTACTATGAAGGCGGCAACCTCTATTTCCAGCCAGAAAGTAACATAGGGATATGAAGAAGGAGAAGCATAAAGATGAGCGGCGGCGTCTATGAGTGCAAAACTTAACAGGGTAAATCTGAGAAATTTGATTTTTGAATAACCACCAGTAATACTTTGAAGAAATTCATTCATAAGAATGATTATATTCCCATATTTATAATACTTTGTTCCATTGAAACCCTAATTTTCAAGGAGCTTTATTAGACTATATTATAATAGATGCAATGGATTAGGGGTACCATCTAAAACATACATGCGAAGAAGAGATCAAATTCTATGGAAGAAAATTTAAATAATAACTTAATACTTTAAGTGAAAATGATAATTTTATATGATCAAGATGGAAGTCATGGTACCATTTTAAATGAATTAATGAAACCATTGGGTATTCCATACAAGATCATAAAGGAGTTTGACGAGTCAGCAATTATTGAGGGAAAAGCTACAAGCTTAATAATATACCTCACAAAACCTGTGGATGATGATCTTAAAGATTTTCTTATTTTAGATGAAAGGAGTTATCATCTCATAATATTCATGGATAAGGAAATTGAACTTGAAGATTATATTAAATATAGCTCGGAGAATATTGTCTTAAAGACCAAGGATCTTGAAGAGATGAGAACGACGCTTAGGATTGCCATGACTGATAGCAAGGTTAGAAGACTCAGATCAATAAACAATACAAGTATCTTTCTTGCTAAAAATGGGCTCTACCCGGGCGTGATATACAACACTGAACCGGAAAAAACCAAGTTGTTTCTTTCTCTTTTATTTTCAGATAATGTAAATAAAGAAAAAATCCTAGTTATCTCAAGAAATAATTTTCGAATGGAAATACCGGAAGTCCTCAATATTGAAAATTTTATATGGGTTACAGATAGCATAGGAGCCGGGAGAAACAGGCCTGCGAATCTTTCCTTCATCATGGAGACTATACAGAAAAAAATAACAGATGATGGTGCAAATATAATATTTATTGATATTTTCGATCTTCTAATGATTTACCATTCATTCTTTGAGGTTGCCAGAACATTTGAGCAACTGAAGAGTGCGATTATAGAACGAAATCTATATTTCATAATGGTATTGGATAAAGACGCAATGGAAAAGATACAGTACGGAATGATAACGAGATTCTCCGAAGAGTGGAAAATCGAAGCAGTGAGAGATCTAAGCAAATAGGTGCCTAATGTCAGATAACAAAGTTTTTGGTTTATTTTCTGAATTTTTCAATCAGAAATACGGAAAATCTCTGGTGGTAAAAGGGAAACCTGGTTCAGGAAAAACAACTTTTGCCCTTGAATTTACAGGAATGGTCTACAAAGAAAATCCGGTTCACTATCTCTCCTCGAGGTTCAGCGATGATCCTTTAAAGGAAGTTTTTAGTTTCATAGATGAAGTTTCATATCGTTCCAATAAAGATTCAATTGAATTTAAGGAGGATTTTTCCAAAGTCACTACCGACTCTTTAAAAAAACTTGAACAGATGATCGAGGAAAAACGCGTTAATTCATCCTCAAGCGGTCTAATATTCAATATTCAGGAGGTGATTCCTGAAATTAACGCCATTTATTCTTTCGTAGAAGAGAATGCAGGTACTAACCCCATAATAATTCTAGACTCAATCGAAGCCTTGGCTCAGAAGTATGGCATTGATGAGGGGATACTATTCTCGGTATTGCAGAATGATCTTGTGGAGCACTCAGGGGTAGGTCTTGTTGTCATTCTCGAAAACACTGGAAACGCACAATTGGAATATTACGCCGATGGAGTAATGAGCCTCGATTATAAAATTCTAAATGATTATCTTGTAAGGACTATGAGGATTGAGAAATTTAGGGGTCTCCCCATAGGATCAAACCCGACATTTCTTTATTCTCTTAAAGGAGGAAGATTTAATGTTTTTCCTCAACCTGAATTTGAATATCCAAAAAAGATGCTGAAAAAACCAGAAATCAAACAAATCAAGCAATACGAAGTACCTCTTGGAAACAAGGAATTTATACCGTTGACTGGTGGAACAGCAGATGAAATACCTCTGGGTACAGTTGTTATACTTCACCGTAAAAATATATCTGAAATAATGGATAATGCAGTAAATCTTTTCAAAAATAACTTAATAAAACAGACAATATCCGAAGGAAGAGGTGTTATTGATGTTACTTCCAGCAGCTATGAGACATCCAGAACACTGGTTTCAGTTGTGGATTCTGATTTATTGAAACACTATATAACAGCTGAAAGAACAAAACGATCAAATCCATATGTGATTAATCTTGAAGGAAAGAGCATGTTCGCCGATTTCCCAAATGAGGTTATAGACTTTTTCATGTCCTCATCTGTGAGGCCAAATGTATACATTTTTTCAACAGATTTCCTTTCATTTACTTATGGTCAAAATTTCATAGGGGAGCTTATCAATATAATTAATGAAATTAGAATTACTGGTATAGTTGTCATAGTGGCTGATAATGAATATTATGAAAAATTAAGTCATTATTCAGGTCTTACTATTCACTTCTCTGAGGTATCTGGGTCTATTCTGGTCTCTTCTGGCACAAATAAGATCTTTGTTATGAACATAGATAAGGACAAGGAAGGATGGCCAGTTATTAAACTTACAGAGATAAATTAATTATTTTTCATTGAGATGGGATAAAACTTAATTTCAAGCTTTCACTGTTCTATTATGTATCCAAACATACGGTTGAGGCGTTTGCGTTTAAATGAGAATATGAGAGAACTTGTTTCAGAAACTTCCATTGATATGGCCCATATGGTGATGCCGGTGTTCATAGACGAGTCATTAACTGACAGGAAGAAGATTGAATCAATGTCAGGGATTTATCAACATTCTTTGAATTCTGCCGAAGCCTATGCAACGCAACTGAAGGAACTTGGTATTAAGTGGGTGCTTCTATTCGGAATACCTAAAATTAAGGATACTGAAGGAAGTGAAGCCTATAATGAAGATGGAATAATCCAGAGGGCAGTGCCAATATTCAGAGAAAGAGGGATCGGGGTAATAACAGATTTGTGCATGTGCGAATACACAAGTCATGGTCATTGTGGCATATTGAAAGGAAACTATGTTGATAACGACTTTACACTGAACGTTTATGGAAGGATAGCTGTTTCACAAGCTCAAAGTGGCGCGGATATAATAGCACCATCTGGAATGATGGATGGCCAAGTTAAAAAGATACGTGAATATCTTGATAAATCAGGGTTTGAGAATGTTCCAGTGATGGCTTATAGTGCAAAATATAGTTCAAGTCTATATGGTCCGTTCAGAGAAGCTGCAAAATCAGCGCCATCTTTTGGGGACAGAAGGACATATCAGATGAATCCCGCTAACAGAAGGGAGGCAATGAGGGAAATTGCACTTGATGTAGAAGAAGGTGCAGATATGATAATGGTAAAACCTGCACTATTTTATCTGGATATTATAAGAGAGGCAAGAGAAAGATTTGATCACCCACTTGTGGCTTATAGTGTCAGTGGGGAATACCAGATGATAAAAAACGCAGTAGAAAGAAAATTTCTGAACGAATCAGCCATTGAAGAAAGCACACTCAGCATCTTCCGAGCTGGAGCAGATATAGTTATAAGCTATTTCACTGAATATCTTGCAGAGGAAATGAAGGTTAAAACGAAAAATTAATGCCGGGAAAACCGGTACTATTAACATAAACACAATTGTATATTCTTAGTGTGGATTTTAGTGATAAAATTTAAATCGTAAGGAAATCTGTAGATGGGAAGGTTCAATGAAATTAAGTTATATTCTTGAAATGAAGGAGCCTCAGAATGGATTTTTCCAGGTTACAATGGACGTGGAAGGGGTTTCTGAAGATTCAGTGCTTGTTACAATGCCGTCATGGACACCAGGATCATATCATATCATGGACTTCGCCAGAAATGTTAGGTTACTTAGGGCGAGGAGTAAGGATAATGAACCCATAGATATCCAGAGAAAGGATAAATCCTCATGGAAAATACTCAATGGAAATCATAAAAACTTTATTATTTCATACGAAGTTTTTGCTGGTGAATTAAGTGTTCACACAAGTCATTTAGATTCTACCCATGGATATCTTAATGGTACAAGCGTTTTTATGTACATCGAAGGATATAAAGATCAATCGTTGGAAGTAATGGTAAAGCCATATGGAGAATGGAAAATATCAACAGGTTTGGAAAAAACTGGTGACAATAAGTACAGGGCAACCAATTACGACATTCTTGTTGATTCTCCAATGGAAATAGGAACGCATCGTTCTTTAACATTCTCAGTTGATGGAAAGGAGCATGAGATAGCTCTCTATGGAAGAGGTAATGAGGATCCTGATCAGCTTGTTCAGGACACAAAAAAGATTGTTGAAAGTTATAAGGCTCAGTTTGGAAATCTTCCATATAAGCGCTATGTTTTCATTATTCACATTCTTGATAACCAGGGAGGAGGGCTTGAACATCTTAATTCAACTACTATTGAAACCGACAGATATCAGTTTTCACCAAGAAAAAAATATATTGAATTTCTGTCAACGGTATCACACGAATTTTTCCACTTATGGAATGTTAAGAGGATCAGACCAATAGAACTGATGCCTTTTAATTACAAGGAAGAAAACTATACTACTTTGCTGTGGGTTTCAGAGGGTATTACCTCATTCTATGAGTGGATTCACCTCTACAGAACTGGAATTGTAAAAGAGGAAGAATATTTCAAACACCTTATGGAATATATTAGATTTTACGAATTTCTACCGGGGAGCAAGTATGAATCAGCGTCAGATTCATCCTTTGATTCATGGATAAAATTGTATCGTCCTTCTCCAAACAATATTAACAGCTATGTGTCTTATTACCTTAAGGGAGAGATTCTCGGCTTTATGATCGATGCACGAATAATTGAGCATACAAATGGACAGAAAAGCTTGGATGATCTCTTCCGTCTATTATTTGAAAAGTACAATCGAGATGGCAAAGGTTTTACAGAAAAGGATTTACTTGCCAGTCTTCACGAGGTATCAGGCCTTGATTTTACACCCTTCTTCACTAAATATGTAAGGGGAGTCGAGCCCATAGATTTCGACAACGAACTTAAGAGAATAGGTTTCAAGATCGTAAGATCATATGCAAAAAATGAGGATGACGAAGTAAAGGAAAAGGGATTTCTAGGTATTATCTGCGGCATAAATAACTCCAAAATAAATGTGGAAGGGGTCATTGAAAACTCTCCTGCCCAGAAGGCAGGCATTTACCCCGGAGACGAGATCATTGCACTGAACAGGTTCAGATTCTCAGAGAGATTTCTAAAGAATATCAGATCTGATATAAAGGCAAAGAAAGTTGATAATTTACTGGAAATAAAACCGGGTGAAAAGGCAATTATTCATGCATTCAGATCAGGCATATTGATGAATTTTGAAACTACCGTTGCAAAAGCGCCTTACGATAATTATGAACTTATAAGTGATCCAGAAAGTGATGAGAGCAGGATCAAGTTCAAGGAAAAGCTCATAAAAGGATAGCGAAACGATTATATCTATGTAATTGTTTGTATGGACTATGGATGATTACAGGAAAGGAATGATTGAGTATACAAGCAGATTCCTGAGAGAATCTGGTTTCTCTTTATCAGCCTGTGATCTGGACGGGTTATCATCTTTTGACCTCATAGCAAGAAGGGAAGACGAATCCTATATCATTAAAATACTGTACAATGTGGATCCATTCAGAATAGAGAATGCTGTTGAAATTTCAAGAATAGGTAAAATGCTGGGTTCAGCAGTCTTGCTTATTGGTGAAAGAGCAGGAAATGGTTTTCTTGAGGATGGTATAGTTTATTTCAGACACTCAATTCCAATTATGTCAACAGAAACATTCCATAATTATGTAAATGGTGAAAGGCCATTGGTTTACGCTGGACCAGGCGGATATTATGTATCTCTTGATGGCAAGAAAATGCAAGAGGCCAGGGCACGGGCAAAACTATCCATAGGAAATGTTTCAATGAGTATTGGTACTTCCCGAAGATCGATTTCTCTTTATGAATCAGGTAATTCTGCGACACTTGAAGTCTTTTCAAAACTAACGAAAATCCTAAAGGAAGATATCAGCAGAAAAATAGATATTTCGGAATATACAAACATAATGGAAGATGAACCGGAGAAACCAGATGATGGATTTCTGTTTGATATTTATACGAACATGATTAAAATAGGGCTTGATATGAACCTAATACGGAAAGCTCCGTTCAATGCTCTTGCCAGGGACCATATTATGGAAAGTCTTTTCTTAATGGGTTTATTTGAGGACTTGGCTATGAACAGAGAGAGAATTATGGCCATTAAAAGCATTTCAGATCTAATGGAAAAAATCCCACTTCTCGTAAGCAGGCAGGACACTACAAGGGAAACGGTGGGCGGATGCTCAGTTATCACGGCAAAAAAACTTTCTGAAATTTCTGATCATGATGAATTTTTAAGAGTCGTTAGCAGAACCAGGATTCACTCATGAAATATGTAAATTTAAAAAATAGTGACGGCAAGGAAGTCCTTGTTATTGGTGGGGTCAAGGGGCTAATTTCAGACGGTAATGAACTTAAAGACAAACTCTATGAATTTATTCCGCACGTTATGCTAATTGGAATCAGTCCTGGAGAAGTGGAAGGGCTCACAAAATTCATTGAGGATCCGTTTGAACTGGATCTTAATGATTACGAAATAATTTACGGCACACTTCTCTCAAGATTTGGTGAAGTAATGGTTCCACCCCCAATTTATATAGAATCCATAAGATATTCAGTTAGCAGAGAAATTCCAGCGAAGGGCATTGATGCCAGCGAAGATGAGTTTGGAACCAAATATTCAGAGGCATTTACCACTGGAAACATGGTCAGTTATATCCTAAGGAAGAAGCGGATTATGAAGAAATCGTTCAATGAGGAAACCCCAGAGGATTTTGTAATTTCGTGGAAGAATGAAATGGACAAAAACAGGGGCAACAAAAAGATGGATGATTTCAGAATAGAGACCATAATGGAAAATATATCTAAAGAGATTCCTGAAATTAAGGATTCAAGGATTGTAGTTATTGTAGAATATGAATTTTATGCCCAGATATTACAAAAACTATCTGAAATGGGTTTTGCTTCTAAATAAGGGATTTAAAAACGATGTATATTTCTCTGCTGGCTTGCCTTGAGGAAGCAGGTTTTGTTATGGTAGCTCTCCTGAAATAACCGGACCAGTTTTCTATGAAAGACTGAGTCAGATCACCCTGAAACTGCTTTACAATCATGCTTCCACCTTTGTTTAATAAAGGAATACCCTTCTCCATTATTTTTCTGCATATAAGATATGATGAAGAATGATCAACATCGCTGTTTCCAGTTGTGTTTGTCATTGCATCGGAAAGAATCAGGTCGAATTTACGCTTGGAATTTTCGTTCATGGTGGATACTATATTATCCCAGGTTGAATCTCTAGAAATATCTCCCCTGATGAAAATATATGGCAATTCAGAGGGCTCCTTCTTAATATCCACTGCAACATGAAAAGAGGGGTTATTCATGGATATTACCTCCGCCCAACCCCCAGGATTGGATCCTATTTCAAGAACACTACATCCCTCAATAGACAGATAAAACTTATTTAAAATATCAATGAGCTTGAAAGCTGCCCTGCTACTGAAATTATTTTCCTTTGCCTTCCAGTAGTACGGGTCCCTACGATCGGGCATCTATTCTCCAATGAATTTTTTATATTCGTCTGGTTTCATAAGTGAAACGATTCCACCTGAGGTCTTGATTTTCGCCATCCAGCTTTCATATGGTTTCTGGTTCAGAATCTCAGGTTTATTCTCCAACTCATTGTTTATTTCAACAACTTCTCCATCAACAGGGGAATAAACGTCTTCAGCAGATTTGACTGACTCAACCGTTAGGAGAACCTCTCCCTTTTTCAATTTTTTTCCAACCTTTGGAAGATCAACATATACAATATCTGTAAGCTGTCCCTGGGCATAGTCCGTTATCCCAACAGTACAAACATTACCATCCTGCTTAACCCACTCATGTGTTTTCGTATAACCCAAATTCTCAGGAACTTCGTGCATGTTTGCAGTAAGATAAAAAAGGTATATATAGTGTAGCTGATCATTATGAATGAGAGGATTTATGGCGGTTCCTCTTAAATCACTGGAAAAGATGTATCCTCTTTTGGAACAGATTAACAGGGAATATGAGAAAACCGCAAAAGTCGTTCCTCCAGATCAGATACATATCACATTGAGGTTTTTTGGAGATATAGACGAAACGAGTGCAACCAGAATTTCTCAAGCCATGGAAAAGATAGAATTTCAACCATTCAGGGTCCGTGCGGAATCGGTAGGTCAATTTCCTTCAAAGGGTCTGGCCAATGTTCTCTACGTGAAGGTATATTCACCAGAAATATACATGCTCGAGAAAACTGTCAACAAGGCACTTTTTCTTGAAGGTATCCCTGAAGAAAAGAAGCCTTTCGTCCCTCACATAACGGTTTCTAGGTTCAGAAAGCCCACAGATTTAAAGAATATAATGGTAAGGTTTGGAAATGAAAAATTTACTGATGAGATTTGTAACAGGTTAATATTTTTTAAAAGTGAACTTACCTCTGGCGGTCCTCATTATGAGATCATGAAAGAAATTCAGTTGAAGTAGGTTGTTTTGTCCTGGCTTTCCTCTTTCTTTTTTGGGCTTAAAAGCTCCTCATCGTCAAATTCTATGGCTATGAGACCAGAAACTGGAATTAATCTTAGCAGATTCTTTTTGTCTTCACTGGATATCCTGAAGCATATTGCGCCCTCTTCACCAAGTATGGTGTAACCGACAAACTCTCCGACAGTTGTCATGGGATCATCTTTGCCACTTTGAGATATCACCTTATACTTTCCACCTTTTTTTATTTCTATCATATCCATTTTACTCAATGCCTCCAAGATAGCATATATCTTAGATTCCGTAATTTTCAACAAACATTGCATAACACATTATCTAAAAATGTTTTGTATATTTCTTTTGGAATAGGTTTTAAAATCTTCTAACATACTATAATCATCCTTAATAGCGGGGAATCCTTTATTCCCTAATTCAATTCCGATGTAATCTTTTAATAAAAAACTCTCTTAAACTATCTAAAATACTACCCAAATTCCATAAATTTTTGAAATTGTTGCCGCATTGAACTATTTTACACAACTAACCTGAAATCCAGGTGAATGTCGAAGATCCAACTGCGGAGAATTAACGATTTCTTCTCCAGGATTCATCTTTGTTGATTTGAAAATTAAATTGAGAAGTCTAAGTTTTCTCAAAATCATGATTGACCCAAAAGGACATGCACTTGAATTAGCACTCATAAGTTTATTAAGGGTTTCTTGCATTATCAAATGCCCTGAAATATAGTATGCATGATTCATGATTGCATATGACGACTTAGGGCTATAATTTGCCTATCCATGGGCTCCAGCACGAGTATAGGATGTGTCATCCTGCGATGATGCGCTGATCAGAGGAAGGCAAACAGTTTCCCAGCAGGGTCAGAGGAATCAGGATAATGAATGATTCCCGTTAGACTGGGGAAAATTAAAAGGTAATATCATGGATAGTACGCAATCACCGCAACTTGATGAAAGGATTCGACACGTTTTAGATGAGGTCAAATCCAGATTCAATATCTACGAGACTTTAGTAGAGCCAAATCTGCTTAGATTTTACTTCCTTGATTCAGAAAACCCAGAATTTGGAAAAGCCTTCGACAGTCTTCGTCTAGTCTTGATTCCAGAGGGATATATACCATTCATTGAGAAAGGCCAGGAAAATTTTATCGGAGTAACATTTACCGAAAAGAGAAAGTACGCTCCAGTTTATATTAATATCATTATGTTAATTTTAACAATAATTTCAACAGTTTATGCGGGTTATCTTTACTCTCAGAATTTTGTAACAAGGGGACCGGATTTCTTCGGAAGAACAATTCTCTTCAGCCTGATATTCTTCTCACTTCCGCTCCTTACAATATTGGGTGTTCACGAGCTAGGACATTTCATAGTGGCCAAAAAATTGAAAGTCAAAGCCTCCCTTCCATTTTTTATACCATTCGTACCCATTGGGGCTTCCATCGGAACTTTTGGTGCATTTATCTCCCTTAGGGATCCAATCCCAAACAAGAGAGCCATGACAGAAATTGGTGCGGCTGGTCCGATTGCAGGATTTCTCACAGCCCTGCCTCTTCTCTTTTTGGCCAATTATTTTCAGGTTACATACATTCCCGTGAGTCATATAATCCCATTTTATCTGAATTTCCCATTTATCTATGATATATTTTCTCTGAGCATTTCTCCATCAAGTCATCCAGTGCTTTTTCCCATGGTAATATCGGTATGGGTTGGAATATTTGCCACTGCAATTAATTTGATGCCAGTGGGACAGCTGGACGGAGGACATGTCATAAGAGGATTGCTTGGAAACAAAGCAAAATACGCCAGCTACTTCTTCTTTATGGTCATGATATTTCTAGGGCTTTATTACAACTATGTGGGTTGGCTCCTTCTTGCCATGCTCATAATATTCCTTGGAATAACACATCCTCCAGCGCTAGATGATTACAGTAAGCTTTCAAAAAAGGACACAGTCATTGGGGTTGCAGCAATTGCGATGTTTATTCTGTGCTTTACAGCTAACCCATTTGTTTTTCCCTGATATTGAACAACTATGATGAAATATATCAATAAAACTTTAAGTCAGGTTCTACCTATTGATAATATTGACAAATTACTATACGGATTACATTAAATTCCTGAAAGAGAATAGGGAGAAGATAAGGGAAGCACTTATCATTCCTCCTAATTCAGAGAGAGCAGAGATTTATGGACGAGAATTGGAGAAAAGCTTCTTGCCACTGCCTGAGGGATTGAGACCTGATGTTATTGTATCGGCAACAGATGGTTCAGAATTTATAAGAGAATTATACAACGGCATGAAGATTATACTTACAAGGGCAATGACTATCACAGGGCAGGAAGAATTTCTATCTTCGGATATATCAATAAAAGTCGTGAATAGATATTCGCTCCAAACTTATGTTACCAGAAGTATGGAAGTGAGAGAGCATCAATCTCTTATAAAGTGTCTATCAGAGAGAAATATCGGAATTGCATTTCTTGACGGGTCAGCATTGGGGAGAATCAATGAAAATATAGAAAGAGTGGTTGGAGATGATTTGGAAAACTTTCCGGATTTGTATATGGATACTATGGAAAATCTCCTAAAGAAGGCCAAAGAAAAAAATGTGCGTCTGGTATTTATCTCCAAAAGCTCGGATTCCAAAGTTTTTAAGAAAGAATTACTTGATGGATCTGATCTGGATGATTCTTCAATAAAAAGAGAATATTCCAACTCTGTTACAGATCACACAATAATTAAGTCACTTGCTAAATTTCCAGGTTATACAGTTCCAATAACCATTGAGAAGAACTTCAGGAAAGAGAATCTAAGGATCGTTACAACGCATATATTACCTGCTTTGAACGATACTCCAATGAGGGTTGACATCATCTTTATGAGTGGAGAAGGTAATATGGAAGTGATATCAGAACAGATAGTCAAAATTGCGGTTTGGGCGTATTCTGGACTTAAAATACATAACGTCTGGTTATCAGATGTGGATCGGAGGATCAAATTCACGAGGGAGGAGTCGGAGGAGGTATTAATGAAAGCTTTCGAAAAGGAAACAGGAGTCATCATGCCAGAAACCAGGGGTGAAAGACGTGCAAGAATCAGGGTCTGAAATAGGATATACCGTTGGCGATAATATGCCAGAATCAGTCAGGTTTGTTGTCAAACCAGATGTTGACCTGAAAAGATGGGAATATGTTTCTGTTGACAATCGAAACTCAAAGGTCATAGCAAGAGTAGAGAGAATAGTTTCCAGAAGTGATCTCCTCAAGGAAGGTATTGATTATAACAGTGTGGAGAAGTTTGTCAATGCAGATATAAATGAATCGGTCACAGTTGCCATAGCCAAAACAACAGGTACCATAAAAGATGACGAGGTATTTAAGAGCGGAAGGGAAATTATAAGGCCAGGAACAGTTGTAAGAATTGCAGAAACAAAATTACTTAAGAAATTGTTTGGATTTCCAGAAGAAGACTCAATTTATGTAGGCAATTTGGCAGATCATGAAGACATTCCCATAGGATTAAGTTTATCAGGACTCAGGAGACATCTGGCTATCCTTTCTCAAACCGGGGCAGGAAAAAGCAATACTGCAGCAGTTCTCATAGAGGAGATTCTGAAGAAAGGCGGAACGATTGTTGTTCTTGATCCTCATGCAGATTATGTTCTCATGAAGAGAAGTAGTTCAGGGAAGGTCTTTTCAGAGAACACAAAGGTGTTTAGAACACCTATGAGTACTGGGCGATACAGCGCTGAAATGTCTGCAATAACAGAAATGTTTACATTACGATTCCAGGATCTGGACGAAGACGATCTTTTTGACATCATGAGAATAAATGAAAAATGGACAACCTTAAGAGATATTGTACGGGAGGCTCTTCAAAAAACCGGAGGAAAGAAAGATCTAAAGGATTTTCTTGAGAGCGTGGAGAGATTAACACCGGATAAGAGGGGGAAAATTTCCGGTAGAATTGCCCTTCTGAGATCCATAAAGGACATTTTTAGTCAGAGAACCACAGACATTTCAGAGTATTTAGGCCCGGGGCAGCTTTCAGTCCTTGATCTTTCCGGTCTTGATCAGGATGTAACATCCTATTTCACTCTTAGGGTACTTGAAGAGATTTACGATAAGAAGGTATCAGGAGAATTTAAATTGCCTGTTTTTGTCTTCATAGAAGAGGCACACAACTTCGTGGGGTTGGAATCGTTAGGTAAACTTCCCATTCTAATTAAAAAGATAGCTGGGGAAGGGAGGAAATTCGGTGTCTTCCTCGTCGTTATAACACAAAGACCAGGAAAAATTGATCAGGATGTTCTGAGTCAGTGCAATTCTCAAATTATTCTGCGTATTACGAACCCCATTGATCAGAGGGCAATAGCTGAAAGCTGTGAGTTTGTAAGTCAGGCAATTATTGATGATCTGCCTTCATTAAACACAGGCGAAGCAGTAATAACAGGTCAAATAGTAAGATTTCCAACTGTTGTGAAAATTAGAAGGCGCGAGACCATGGAGGGAGGAGGCGATATTGATCTTCTATCGCTTTTAAAAGAAGCCAGAGAAATGAGAAACAAACTCAAAGATCCCAAAGTTGAGAGGGAAAGGATCTCCAAACTAATGGAGGGATGATTACGTTCAGGTTCGTTCACATCTCTGATACACATCTTGGCAGTCGGCAATATTCAATAAAGGAGAGGGAGGATGATTTCTATGATGCATTTACAGAGGCCGTTCAGATTGCACTTGATCAGGAAGTGGATTTTGTGGTGCATTCTGGTGATCTCTTTGATGAACACAGACCTGACAACAGAGCCCTATCAGTTTTCCGGGATAACATAATCAAACTCCAGGCCAAAAAAATACCCTTTTACATGATTATGGGCGATCATGATCGACCAAAGAAGGATGACATACCCGCTTCAAAGATATTTGACTTTCTTGGGGTCAAGGTATTGGGTATGGAAGAATATGAATCTGTTGTGCATTCAAACGGTTCAGAAAAGATACTAATTGGTGGCATATCTAACATGAAAGGGCTGAGAAGGGAAAGGCTCAAGAGTCAATATGAAAAGGCTAATTTTGATGCAGCTGAAAGCAAAATGGCCATTCTTATCTCCCATCAGGCCATATCTCCATACTTCATTAGCGAGCAGTGCGAGGCAACCTCTGAGGAATTGCCTGTTAATTTTAATTATATGGCCTTTGGGCACATTCATAACCGTCTTGAGAAAAAAATAGGTAATTCAATATTCTCATACGCTGGTTCAACAGAGATAAAATCAACAAACGAGATAGATTTCTATATGCGGCATGGAAAGAGTATAAACATGGTTTCAATAGAAAATGATCAAACCAATGTGGAAAAAATAGGCCTAAAATCTGTGCGTCCCCAACTCATTGTTAAGGGGACTCTTGAAAATGTCCTGAAATCCATAGATGTATTCGCTTCAAAAAATAGGGAACGTCT
>JAJZJZ010000169.1 GCA_021809755.1 Thermoplasmata archaeon | reverse complement strand
AGTCTTCCATCTCTGAATCTTTTCCGGTTAAATATTTCCCAGTCAAACATGCAATCTCTGGATTTCTTTCCCTGAATCATATCTGACACAATGTTTCCAATGGCAGGGGATAGTTTGAATCCATGTCCGCTTAAACCAGCACAAACGTAAACATCACCTAACCCAAGATGAAACAACTCGTCAATAATGGGTTCTCCATCTGGCGTCATGTCGTATCTTCCACTCACAGTTGATATATATTCTGCGTTTTCCATATACGGCAATCTCCTGGATATATTTCCCAGATATTTTTCCATGAACTCTTCGCTCGCTTCGTCAAATATCTCTTCTTCGCTGTCAGTCTGAATCTTATCAAGTTCTGGGTCAAGGCTTCCAACTGCAGTTATAGTGTCTCCTTCCATCTTGTAATAGGAAAGCTGGGCCATATCCCAGAGAACTGGTTTTGGACCTGCATATAAATGAGGTCTTCTCAAATAAATCACATTATGCCTTGATGCATTAATTGGTAATAGATCACTTTCATCTACACCTGAATCTCTGAGTAATTTATTGGTCCAGATATTCGTTGCCATAACTACACGATCATATACTCTTTCCGTTCCGTCTGAAAAATAAACTCTTGTACCACTCTCATCTTTTTTAATCTTCTTCGCTTTTTTATTGATATTAATTGTGGCACCGAGTTCCCCTGCTCTGGAAGCGAATGAATTTGATGTTGCGACAGGATCAGCGTAACCGCTTTCGGGTTCAAAGGTAATGTAATCAAAATTTTCCATATTTATTGGATCATAAAATGATTTAAGTCTATCACTCCCAATCTCTCCAATTTCAACTCCAATTCTTTTTAGCATTTCCACATTCATTTTCTCAGACTGTATATCTGCTTCTGGAAATGCATATACCATCCCTGTTTTGGTATATCCTGAATAACCAATCTCAGAGAAATTACTAAGTACCTCGTGGGAGAATTTTGCCATCCTGGCCACAGTTTCATTACTATAATGACTTCTTACTAGGCCACTGGATTTACCTGTGTTACCGCTTGCAACGCCGTTCATATCTACAAGGTTTACCTTCATTCCACTCCTGATCATTGAGTAGGCAATGCTGGTGCCAGTACTTCCAGCTCCAATGATTACTGTTTCTCCTGAACTAATAGACACACATTCATATATCAAACAATTTTAATATTCTTTTGCGTCTTTAATTAGATTCAGACCTGAGATTGTCACCTTTATGTTCCAGTATTCTTTTTTCCATATTATCTGGATACCATATTGCCAGATACTCATAGATTACAGTTTCAACTGGTTTTATATTCAGTTTTTTTATCTCTTTCTTTGTAAAAGAAAATATTTTTGAGATATCTTCCTCTGGAATTCGGCTGAACATTTTAACAAACCTTGATGAATATCTCATCCTTTCTACAAAATTCTCAGGATTAGTCTTTCTTGTATATTCTCTTACCTTTATTTTTTCATCAGGTGGAAACCTCCTGATTAGTTCTCCCTCTGTTCGGTTGTGAATTCTCTCTCCCGGTTCTATACTATACCCATATCTACTGGCAACTTCCCTAGCAACATTAAACAATTCACCTCTCCTGTTGGGTAATTTACCTTCTATCTGTTTTCTTTCCCTGATAAATGTGAGGATATACTTTATGGAAACTCTGGAAGCTTCCGTGAATACTCTATCGAGATCGTTAACTAAATGGAAAACGTGTACTGTTATCACAGCATCAAAAGATTTATCCAGAAACGGCAGATTTGTTGCATTGCCTATTACCAAATGATTCAATCCCTTCTCACTGGCTTTTTGAAGCATCTTTTTTGATATATCAACCCCTGTTATATCAAGGCCATGATCCTGCAGTGGTTTCATTATTCTGCCTGTTCCAGCCCCAATCTCAAGGATATTCTGGCAATCCTTTAGCGCATTCAATAGAACATTAAGTTCTATTTCGTCAAGGTTTCCCCGGGTTTTATCATAATTTTCAGCTATGTAATCAAACACAGGTTCCTGATCTTCCATCTTATCACATGTTAAATGAAGAACTTATAGCTATTCTTTTCACCTCTTTCTAATTGCAAGGTATACTGATCCAACAATCATAGCTGCCACTATTGCCCCTATAATTCCATAGACTTCGAGGTAAAAATACACATTCAGAGTTGGAATTTTGGTTAATTTCACTTCAAAATTCCTGGACTTTCCGGGTCTCAGCGAAAAATCACTATGGAAAGAATTGTAGCCATTGGCCCTAACAAAAAGCTGGAAATATCCAGCCTCCTCGCTCACATTGAATGCACCATTTACTGATTTTATGACCTTCCCATTAATTGTTAAGATTGCATTGGGTGGCAGTAAATTACCTGATATATACGCAAAATGAAAATAACTTATTTCCTCTGTCAGATTTTTTCCATTAATTTTAACGGACATATTCCCTATAACATTGTAGTAATACTGTAAATTCGGTAAGTTAAATCTATATGTTCCATTAGGAAGACTGAAAATAATATGAGAAGTAGTAGATGCAATTGTTTTATATCCATCATCTGTAACTTCCCAAGTCGTGCCAGTTGACAGACCATTCTGTATGAAAGATATATTAAATGTTACGAGGTAGAAACCTATGGTAACATTTTTTGGATGTCCACTAACTGTTATACTGTTCTCATGGTAATACGGAGCGTAAATCTTATTTGAACTGGCCACACCATATTTATGTGTTCCATTTGGCATCCTTATTATGAAGCTATTTCCAGATATTCCACCTGATGGCCTGAGGTCTGAAACATTTACATACCATGGAAGTCCAGAGGGCAACCCCGTTTCTTTATATGTGACTAAATATGAAAATTCAAAGGATAGATTGGTGATTTCCGGCCCTCCTTCCACAATCAATTTGCTTTCATAGGGAAAAAGAATGTAGTTAACGTTATTACTGTAACCGGAGTAGATATATGTTCCATTTGGCAGATTCATTAAATATTCTC
>JAJZJZ010000168.1 GCA_021809755.1 Thermoplasmata archaeon | reverse complement strand
TTTTTAACAAAAACCTTCTTTTAAAATGCATTTGGAATTCAAGATATTATGGATTCAAGCATACGATTTTGGAACTGTATCTTGTAATTAAAGATTTATTAAATAGTAACTAGTAAATATTATTACGTTATTTCTTTTAGGTTTTAGGGTATGCTCTAGCGGCATTAATATGACAAAATGCGAACACCATTAATGTTTCTTGAAAATATAATAAGGGCAATTGAACAATCGTTTCACTATTTTTATATGTATTTTATACCGTATTGTTCAGAAGTATGTTTAAGATTAAGGATACCTCTCTCTGAATATGTCTTTGATCTCATCCTTGCTTATAATCCCCTTTATGACTCTATCCAACCATTTTACATTCAATTTGCCACTCTGATATATATGATATCCACAGTTGTACTGTCACCGCGAATGGAGGCGATCAGCTTTATTCTTCGTCGAATCTTGTTGTTCATTCTTTCAATAATATCAGAGGCCGCAGTGATCTTTTGATACTCTCAAAACACTGAAAACGTGTTGAGAGATATCAAAGTATCTTTTCCATTTTGTATACCAGTTTTCTATACTGTGAAGACCATTCGTTCCGAAGTGATTGAATCTTTCAATCGTAGAATGCTTTTCGACCGATAGGAATATTTCCGTAAGATGAAGATCTATCTCTTTTTTATCTGATTCAAGTTTCCTTGATACATGTATGGTGTAAAGATGGAAATCAGCCCTTGGAAATATCCTCTTTATTTCCTCATCCAGTTTTGGTACACAATCTGCTATGAATAAAAGTGTTACTTTATTCAATGATTATAGTGGTTTTATATGATAGTGAAATATGTGCTTTTGGTCTCCTTGGATGAAAGTTAGAAGTCAGGTATCTCATATTCTCAGGGACCTTTTAGTCCCATGGTGAATATGACAGGTTCTTTCTTTACTTTATACAGTGGAGAAAGAAGAATAATCAATCAAGGAATATTGCAATGTATATTTTCTTGAGAGGTCTATCATGGAACCTTTTAACCTCTTCAAGTGTTGCCTTGGTTATTTCAGTTATTGTTGGTTTAGAATATCTGTTCCTTAATTTATATGCATTATCTCATCTGAGTTTCTATTGGATATACTTTTAAAGTAAAGAACCAATATCAACTCATCTATTCCTGTGGATGAGGATTTTGGTTCAAATAAGGCTGCCTGGAATGATCCATTTCCGCCTTATGGGACATTGAGATCTCTGATCTCACCCGTCCTTGCTTTCATTTTCTGCAGAAATATCCATTCTTCTGGACATTGTTTTCCACGAAAAATAAATCTCTTTCAGCATTCATCAAATTCTCAAGGAATTCCTATACAGCTTTTCTTGCCACTTTCGTTACAAGTTTATCAAAGTATGTTCTCCTTCCTTGGTTCTTTTTAAGGAAGCATCATTTTTTATTTATTAAATTCCCATTTAGGATATAAATGCACACCTAAACCTGTGCGCTATCTCAACTTTCAAGAAAAGAGTGCATTCTTTAAATTCAATTTAAGATTTCTTTGCCTTAGACTATCATCTAAAGTTAGATATGAGTATATAAATTCAATCACAGCAGATTGACCGGTTTACTTACAACCTGGAATTAAGAAAATAGCATTCATAGATCTTAATGGGATTACTCTATAGAATATCTCCGAGGAACCAAAAAACAAAAACCTCAATAATTTGATAAATGATTATCCTTTTAAATGTTTCCAATAAAAATAGATTCCGTTTAAGAACGAATGTATAATTTCTTTTTCCTTCGACATGACCTTTCCAATAGATGCATGCCCTATTCTTTCGAATTTTAAATTTAACTTATTAATCTCTATGTTCTGTCTTTTTAGTCTATATGAAAAGTCCCAATCTTCCCAACCGTTAATAAATGTTTCATCTAATTTGTTCTTGGTTAATAATTTTATATGGAAAATCCCAAAATCAGCAAAATTTGTTATCTTTGGTAAATTTTTTGAATGTTGAAATTTCTCAACATAATTAAAAATTAATCGGTCAACAAAATATTTTTTGGAAATTACCTTGGCGAAAGGTATCGATTTGTTATGCAAAATTCTTACAATCTCCTCTCTTACTATATCACCGTTTAATCTACTGAAGAGATAATCCTTTAAGGATAAAAAAGGTCCAGGGGCAGTTAAAATAACATTTTCACCGCTATATTCACCGTTACTTGGAGTAAGACAATATGCTCTTTCTTTTGAAAACGCTATGTTTGGCAATTTTAAAGCGGACACCCTATCCAAAACAATATCGTCATTAGATAAAATTATATAAGTCGTATTATCATCGTTTTTAAGTACATGGTTGATTCCATGATTCATTGCTTTCGAATAGTTAAAATATTTTCCTGCGGATTCTATAAAAAAAACAGTATAATTATTATATATTTTTTCAATATTTTTACATATTATTGAATTTGGATCTATAGTTGGTATTATAAATTTTATCTCAGAATCAGCATTTCCTCTTTGATGAATTTTAATATTCGGATTGGGTCTGCTTTGTGAAAATCTAATTATTTCATCCGCGCTGTTAATATTTTTGAAGAATTTAATATTATCAGATATATTATCACTCTGCCATAATTGTTCTAAAAATTCCTGTTGTTCCATGTTTAGCTTTTCTCTTTTTATGAAAATGTAAACCGTATAATAAATATGTTTATCTACTGGAAGTTCTCATTTTCTAAACCTGATTTCGCATTAATTTCGACTATTGGAATGGTTATTGATAACTGGAACCACAGCAATATGAGTTGGTGTTAATTTTACAAACATTATCAAGGACATTTAATATAAATTACTGTTCGGAAAAAGAATCAAAAAAATTCATTTTACAGTGTGTAAGGATAGTGTATTGAATCTGCTGTAAAATTGAAAAGGTCCTGCACAATTCGGATTTGAAGAGGCGAAAATATGCAGGACCAGTTAGATGTAGTGAAAGAGATAATAAGTATTTTCCTGAAGGACAGCAA
>JAJZJZ010000167.1 GCA_021809755.1 Thermoplasmata archaeon | reverse complement strand
TTTGTATACGTCATCTCTGAGTGCAATGTTTTTGGTGGACATATGTAGATATACATACATATCTGTGTATTAAAAATTTTTGTTGCTTTTTTCCTGATTGGAATCGACATTGATTTCAATTGCCTCTGTAAATAGCATAAAGTGCCCCCTTAGTTTGAAATGTCCTTAAACGATTTCAAATTCCATTTGAGGATAAGAGGTACTGTAGAGAAGCTCTTCATGTCATCCAAGACATTTACAGGATAGGAACCAGTAAGGGTTCAAGGCATGGATGCACTGGAAAGGGAGATGTTCGTGAACCTCATTTCAATATCTATCTGATGAATAATCCTGACACAAATAAGATCATCCGGACTATGGAATAAATACTCTGTAGAAGATGCTGCTGGAGTTGCATAAGCTGAGAAAGGTAATAATGCAGAACGGAAGGGAGTTCTTGGGGGGATTACCAAGAGGCAGAAGGAAGTTCGGGAATCATCAATCAACAAGCATGAAAATGTGTATACATTTATTATAGCTAGAGGTTTAGTTTATCCAATGAAAGTATTATTCATAACTGGATTCTGACCAATTCCAGATGACCTGTCTTCATCTAGAAAACTCTATGCAGAGGATTTGGAGATCAAATTTAATGAATATGGTAGAGGATATATGCATGCCCAAAATGTCGAGGGCTCAAAAGGGTTTGCTATTTGGCCGCTCTCTCTTTCGGCGGAGGATTGCTTCGGAACTAAAATTTGGTCGTTAGATATACCTAAACCCCAAGTGTGGCTAGAGTTTGAAGTAGAGGACATTAAAAAAGCATCGGAGGAGATGAAGAGAAAGGGATATAAGCTACTGTTGGACTCCTTTGAGGAACCATATGGCCAGATTGTCTCACGATTCCTGAGTCCAGAATGAATATTGGTAGGACTTGTAATCACACCTTGGTAACGTGAAACAACTTAGGAATCACCTTAAATGAAAGTTTGAAGTCCATGTGGTAATCTCTATAATAATACGTAATAATAGAGGATGGTGAATTCGTGTTGCCATCGGAAACTATAAACGTGTGTAAAACCTTCAAAAAACATTTATTAAGTTTATGGGCCGATTTGCCTATTTTGAACTAAGCCGCTGGAGGGATTTGAACCCCCGACCTGCTGATTACGAATCAGCTGCTCTACCAACTAAGCCACAGCGGCATTCCTGTGCATCCAGACCGTAGAATGCAATCCCTGATGGAATTTTCGGGTAAAAATATGTTGATTTTGCAGGCAATACATACCCTCTTTTCAGTGTTTGCACAAATCCCTCCTTATCCCATGGTGGCATCATGAATGCCATTTTATTTGGATCATTTCTTATATCATTCTCTGCCTCTTCACTGATATAAGTATATTTTATTCCAGCCCTGCTGGAACCTCTTTTAATGGAATTATCTATAGCATCCAGATAGTCACCGTATTTCATTTCGGTCTTTGGCTTGAGTAAATATTTTGATTCTCCATGAATTATAACAGGATATTTTAAATCCAAACTTTCTCCTGTTTTTTCAGGAATAAATTTTTCACGAATTCTCTTCATTATATCTTCGTTATAATCCACTATTCTGTGAACCTGAGCAATAAATATGCTCTCCGATCTGAGGGAAGTAACAAAAACGAATAGATGATTAAAAAACTGGACATCTTCCCCATATTTTTTTGAAAGAGATAGCATTGCCTTTGTCCTGTGGTGACCGTCGGCAATAATTCCTATATCCCCCTTTAGAACTTCCTGTATTTTACCAATTTTAACAGGATCTGAAAGAATGCAAATGCTGTTGAAAACCCCTTCTGGCTCTTCATAGACTCTCTCACATTTTTGCTCTGACATTATAGATCTGAGGGTTGAATTCAGATTTGTTTGCTCACTTACAACAAATACAGGTTCTGTTTGATATTCCATTCTTTCTATGAGTTTCTCTCTTTGATTGACTAGTTTTGTAATTATGTTTTCATGAGGTATAAGGCAGTTTTCCGGCTCCAGTAAATTTATGATGCCAATTACTCCATATCTTTCCCTTTGAACTCCCCCTTCCATAAAGACCTGCTTCAACACTACGAACCCCTGACTGTTATTTTTACTGAGAACACCTTCTTCCAGCCATTTATTGAATAGTTTTCTTGCCTCTTCCGGGTCCTTGCAGTCCTTTAGATTGACTATGTTATATGGGTTTTTCTTCAGCTCCTTCTCTGTAGTCTTAGTGATCATATCAAAGGGAGGAGAAGTAACCCTTCCTAACCCGTTCTTATAAATTGTTGGTACAAATGTTTCGAGAATCAATGTTCTCCCTTATTTCAGCAATTGATTTAAAGCTTCGATATCACTCATATATCCGTCTTCACCCAGTGGAGTTTCAAAGATCATTGGTACCTTTTGGAAATTTCTATCCTTCATTAAAAATCTGAATCCATTAACTCCAATGGTACCCTTTCCTATCATTTCGTGCCGGTCAGTGTGTTCCCCGAGTCCTTTTTTGCTGTCGTTAAGATGAAATCCGTTTATTCTTTCTAGGCCTACTGTTCTCTTAATTTCATCGATCATCTGACCATAGCCAGTCTCTTCCGCAAAATTATATCCAGATGCCCATGTGTGACAGGTGTCCAGCGTAATACCAACTTTGTCTTTCTCTTCTACATTATCAATTATTTTTGCGATGTCTTCAAATGTTTTGCCAACACTGTTTCCCTGACCGGCGCTATTTTCAATCAGTACCTTGACACTCTGATCTGGAGTTATAACATCATTTAACATATTAGAAACGTTGGCTATTCCTATCTCTAGTGTTGCATCCTTGAATGATCCTGGGTGAAATGTTAAAAGCTCCATTCCAAGCTTATCAGCTCTTTCTATTTCTGTTCTGAAGGCTTCCCTTACCTTCTCCCTAAGAGACTCATCACTGCTGGCTGTGTTTAGAAGGTATGATGCGTGAACCATTACAGTAGGGTTTCCGTTTTCCATTTTCTCTTTCTTGAACTTCTTTACA
>JAJZJZ010000166.1 GCA_021809755.1 Thermoplasmata archaeon | reverse complement strand
AATCCACAATTATGTCGCTGCCTGAAACGATCTTTTCAAGATCTTCCTCCTCGTATACAGTTCCCTTAAAACCTCTGAGTGCTTTTCTTGCAATATCGGTTTTCATAGATGATTTTCCTTTGACCAGATACACTGCCACCCTGAATTTATCCTGCAGATTTTGGGCTGCCACAATCCCATCCCCGGCGTTGTTTCCTGTACCACATATAAACAGCAGGGCTGAACCGGGATTGAAATTTTCAGATATGTATCTTGAGACTGATTTTCCTGCATTGGTCATAAGTGCGAACAGATCGCCGTTACGGTACTGGTAATTTATATCTATCCTCTTCTGGTCTAGAAAACTGATCATATTTTTTATAAATCCAACCTGACATATAACCTATTACATTTTCATGGTTTGGAGTCGAAATACACATGGATTTTAATAGATTCTATCATGCTTTTGGTTCTTTCTTCGGTAGATACCTCTGCGATTCTGGGATCTTTACGGCAAATTGAGCAAAAAGTTCCGGCCTTCTGGGAAGAGATGAATTAAGAAAGTATATGTTGTTCCAGGAAATGAGAAATCCGAATTCAATCCACTGGATAAGTCCTGAAAAATTGCGTGATGAATATTCCTTCAATAAAATCCTCTGTAAGAGGTTGGGAACGCCTCTGTGTTCCGATCCAACGTGATGCTAATAGAGGCGAATCCAGATTGTACGCAGACAGTGATGGATATGATTGTAGTTATAATCAGAATTATTTTAATTGATCAAAAACGTCTGTTTTCTTTATATACTCCCCTTTCTGATTTTAGAATATATTAATGTGTGAATATTATTAAGTACCTTTTCCTGATCATGCTTCTGGATATTTTGCTTTCCTTCTTGGAATAATTTACCTTATCAAGATCCAGACCCAGTGGAATCACCTCTCATTAGCTCACAGTGGCACAAGTTACCAGAGTGCACCCACTTGTGAATCCATCAAGGCAAAGGTTCAGATCTGGTTCCAGTGCTTTCCCTTGTTCCTAAACTTCTCTTTGTTTAGCCAGTACCTTCCTTTCTCAAGAACTATCAAACCCTTTACATCTTCTGCCTTGAGAATGTACACGTTAGGTTCTTCAAGAATATGAGTCAGCACGACTAAGTGGCTGAACTTGAAATCAGTATTGTCATATCCTCCCCAAGCTCCCTCATCAGTGATTGCGGTCACATGGAAACTGTATGCTCTTCCATCCTTTTGTGCTTTCACGTGAGGGGATTCATCGCTCGTTTCAATGTTGTTGAACCCGAATTTCGCAAGCATATAGCCGGTGTAGTGGACCCCCGCTTCGTGAGTGTCATTCCTGTTAAGTGCAGTCATAAGACTATAATGATTACATTGAATTTCTTTTTTCCTATAAAAACATCTCAGAGTCTCAACAAACAGTCGGATTTAGAAAAAAATCTCTTCCTGCAAGCGCTTGGGAGTTTTTTAGGGGGGAAGGGAAAGAATCCCCCTTATACTCCACATGACAAAATATGTCACATATTCATATAGACTAATCTGCCTTTTAGTGACCTTATAGAAAGACCTAAATGAATTCCTTATTCTATAGAAGATTCAAAGTGGATACTGCAGAGGACTGAATTCCACTATACGCCAAAGCATGCCAGCTGGCTGAATGTTGCAGAGATAGAGATCAACGTTATGGACATAGAATGCAAAGACAGAAGATTCGAAGATTTCGAAAGCCTGGAACAGGAAGTCTGTGCATGGACTCGAAGACGTAATCGTGACAGGAAGAAGATCAATTGGGGATTTGACCGAAAGAAGGCGGATAAGAAATTGTCAAAATATTATACCGTATTATAATGTTGTCATGACACTAGGCATTCTCTTTATCCGGCGTTTTTTTCTAAGCATCTTATGATTTGGTACTCTCCTTTATTAAGTCTGACTTCCAAACATGGCCACTTTTCAAGTTCAACCTGAATTATTTCTAAAAGTTGACTCATTTTTGACGTTTCAATATTCTTTCTTTCCTTTACATTCGATACATATCTTCTTACTGTGAAAATAAGCAATATAATGGATATGGATAAGAAGGCTATACCAGTAATAATCTGATTGTTTGTGTTAATTCCAATAGAGGGCATATTGCCAACAATCCCGAGAAGGATATCAGCGATCCCACCAGGGAAAAAAATCACAAAAGCGGTGCTTAATTGATCATCCATTGTCTTCTTTATTGCCTGCCTATAATTTTTTTCAAATACGGAGGAATAACTCGTCCTGATGATCAGTTTATTTTCTGAAGTATCACTCCACGTAGCACTCCGGGAAACCTTGAGGCCTTTCAGAATTAGGGTATTGAGAAGTACCATGAAAGGAATGGAATAAAGAGTAATAACGATTAATATAATCAGTACAATTGATGAGATATAAATTAAATAACTAAGACCATAGAAAAGAGAAGCAGAGATTATCGAATACACGGTGATTAATGACGAAAGTACTAATGGAAAGAGTCTCGACCATACCTCAAGCAACAAGTCAGACCTTTCGTTATTAGCGTAGAATTTAGCCATTTGCTCAAACATCTTTTTGTAGTTATCTGATTCTGAACCTGAAAGTGCCATTGCTTAGATAACATGAAATTCTAATATTATAATATGCCATAGTACTTCACTTTTACGATATTATCTATGGCAGTTATCCATGGATTGACACACATTAACATGCCTAATTTTTGTGCTTCTATAGATTAAGTGTTTCTCTGCTTTTATACATCTCAACAGTCTAATAAAGTCACTCCTCATAAAACGCCAATTACTACATACACAACGGATTTTTTAGATTCCGGTGTTTTCAATAAGAAAGTAGGTAAAAAATAATTATCTGATAATCAACATATAATTGCCATAGATTTCTGGGTTATATTTATATACAATGGATACGATAATCAATGGATGGAAACAGCCTCAACATTCAATGATGATGTCTATGTTTTACGTGAAAATCTCAGAAACCTGAGAACGGCTTTTTTTGTGCTGTTTATCGGTTTAATTCTTACCATGGTTCCCT
>JAJZJZ010000165.1 GCA_021809755.1 Thermoplasmata archaeon | reverse complement strand
AAATAAAAATATTTAAACCGTTGATGGCATTTCCCTTTTGCTGGGTCTGTAGCTTAGCCAGGTAGAGCGATGGACTCTTAATCCATAGGCCGGGGGTTCGAACCCCTCCAGACCCGTATAATTTTATGCGGGTTCACCATTTTTACCTCTTTTCCTTCCTCTCGAAAAAATTTGCTGAGCCTTTTGTTCACGCTCTCTGAAAGCTCATCACGGTTGACGTGGGTGTATATCTGAGTGCTCGCTAAAGACGCATGCCGCAGCTGGGTTTGCACATAACGAATGTCAAGGGGTTCAATTCCATTCTCATGATCGCCAGCCAGAAGAAACGTTGCCACCCAGTGCCTTGCAGCATGGGGATGCCAGCTTGGTGCAACTCTTTTGCCCAGGGATGATATGTGCTGCCTTAGGTATTCGTACGAAACACGTCCTGATGAGGATGTGAAGAGTGCTGAAGGGTCCGTTTCCCTCCGGTACATCATATATTTCTGAATGCTGCTTATGCAATCGTCAGAAAGGCCTACAACGCCATCCTCGCCTCCCTTTTCCGAGTGAACGAATATTCCGGTAGACCTGACATCCTGAAGGTTCACCTTTACAACTTCCCCTATCCTGAGGCCTCCAGAGAATAGCAGCCTCATGACTGCACCGTCCCTGGCGGCAACCTCCTTATTGGGCTGTCTGTCCGCAATCTGTATAATCTTCATTACTTCCTCATTGGTCATAATCTATAAGAAAATAGTCTATTTATGAATTGTTTATAATTATATTTTAGTAAGGATTCCAAACCCTATACTCTATTAAAGCATTATGAAACTAGGGTATTTGTCACTACTTAGATTTGATTCTATTCAATGGTTCAAAAAAATTGAAACAGTCAATCCTCTATCCCTAATAAAAATTTTTTTCATGCGCAATGGATATGTTATGATTTCTAAACATTACAACAAAAAATATAAAAGAAAGGTCTGAGGTGGCAAGTTTCATTCCGATAGAACTTTCTTTATATGTAAGAGGGGAGGAGTTTTATATATTCGTGTCACAGCCATCGATATAATGGCTATTCAAGATAACTAATAGTAACATAACATGAAGGTATGATGTTTATAAGAAATCAATTAACGGTTATATAGGTTTATATTAAAGTCATGTTTGAGCAAAAGATTTTTAAATACATTTGTATAACTCAAACAATATGTCGTCTCAAGTGCTTATTGAAAGGGAAAAAATTATAGAGACGTATGGCAAATTCAAAAATTATAGGGAAAGGTTGAAGAAACCAATACGTCCATTCATAGATACCATAGGAAATGACAAACAGGATGCGGAAAAGGAGATTCGCGAGTTATTTGGAGGAATCCCGGATGCAGAGCTTGACAAGAGAAGGGTTAATACCAAGCATAGTTGAGGCAATGAGCAAGACCTCTGAAATCATCAATAGAATTCAAAAAGAAAGGGGCGCAAGTTTCATATCTTTTATTTGTGAACGACCAATCGATTACACGGTAGCATACAAAGTTCACAATCTTTTAAGAAAGACGATGGGTAGTGACAAAATAGATATTATGATTGAATCAGGTGGTGGGATGCTTGATTCAACAGTTAAGATAACGAAAATACTTCGTAGCTACTACAAAGAGATGCGTGCAATTGTTCCCTTTTATGCGAAGAGTGCAGCAACTTATTTGGTTTTGAGTGCTGATGAAATATTGATGTGTAGAGCTGGAGAATTAGGTCCACTTGATCCACAAGTTAGGGAATTTTCTACTGGAATGTGGATACCAGCTCACTCAATAAGAAAAACACTGGCTTTTATTGAGAATACTAAAGATGAAATGGTAAAACTTCAGTTAGCAGACAAGATGCCTCCATTGCTAGTTGGTGCATACATGGAGACTCAAGACTCATCCAAACAATACCTAGAGGAATTGTTTGATGGACACAATAATAAAGAGAAAATTTTAGATTTCTTCACGGAAAAATTTTTGTCACACGGTTATCCAATAGATGATGCACAATGTAAGAAACTTGGTTTAAATATTGTAACTGTGAGTGATGAATTAGAAAAAGACATATATGATCTGTATGAGTTTTATCAGGACTTAAAACCCTTAATGTCTCAAAACCAAATAGAAGAGTGGTTAATATTACAAAACGGTTCTGATTTGGTAATTATGCTCGATCAAGATGATATATCGAATGAGGTTAAAATTGCAATGGATATGATGCGCTCTAAAAGTTCTACTAAGGTAGGAGGAAAAGTTTTAAAAAACAAATCAGAAATTTAATAATGTAGAATTTTGAAAAAGTCATTCTCTACTATATTAAACTATTACAAAGTTATTGAATTTTTTAATGATCGTTTCAAATGAGATAGTTTATTTTATTCATCAACTTCTAAATTTTCATGATATTTAAATCTGTAAAATATTCCTCTAAGTCTATCTTTGAGCGTATTGTTAAGATAGCGAAAAAGTAAGTATCCATTGATCATTGCTAAATTAATACCTTTTCACAATGGATAGATTAAGAAGAAATTTAATTTTACTTAGATAGAATTGATATAAAAATAGATAATTTGTGGGATACTTATTCGCAAAATTCTATCCGTTTATCTTTCATTGACATTCAATTCCTTTCGTCTTATAGTTTTTTTAACAATAAATTGCTTATTCCATTTTAAATCTTGGTTATTCATATTTTTCCGTTTTCTGTTAACAAATGTTTTAATATAAAATTGAAATAAAAAATGAGATTATTTTTTATTTCATTAATTTACTGAATCCTATAAGATATCGTAATACACTAGAATATTCTAATTTCTGTTAGTTCCCTTTAGTGATTCTTAAGGCAGTATTTATACTGATTAATTGATTCAATACACTATATTCTATGTACTTGCATGTTAGTAGCAAGTCAATGCAGAAAATAAATCATTTTAGAACAAAACTTGTAAGGATAAATTAGAACTGCCTGGCCTCCGTAGATTCACCCAGTGCAGTTGTTGAACTCTCAGATCCGCTTATGACCTGCATTACTTCATCAAAATACCCGGTACCCACAAAGCTCTGGTGCTTTACAGCCCCATAT
>JAJZJZ010000164.1 GCA_021809755.1 Thermoplasmata archaeon | reverse complement strand
AGCAAAAGATTAGCAACGTAAGCAGGATCAGGATGAAAATTGAAAGCATCCTCCACCTCAGATTGTTCTATTTCTGGTTTAAATGCCAGTCGGAGTGCAGTAATTATTGATGCATCTGAAACCCCGATTCTGAGGTTTCCTGTGATAATCCTTACAACATACTTTGCCTCTTTATTTGTTGACCGGATGAGGAAATCCTTTAACATAGCTGCCTTTGTTTCGCTAGTTCCTTGGCCCTTTAGTCTCGTAATCTTAAGGAGAAGTTCGTAAAACTCTTTAAGAGTTAGAGGCTCATTGAAGAATGAGGTTTGCTTTCCTCGGGAAAGTAATTGTTCGGCCACTTCCCCCAGATCCCCCAATGTTGAAATCAAAGATATTTCTTCTTTTTCATTTGCTCCGGTAAGGTATTCCAAAGCTTTCATGACGGTTTTCTCTGATATGCCAATCTCGAGTCCAGAGTAATCTGGTGCCACCTTTCCCTGAATAAGGTATGCAATAATATCCACTTCATCTCTGTGCTCCAGAAATAACTGTTTCATAATCTCATTCATTTCCAGTCTTTTTGGTGTACCAGATATTCTGTCGAGATAATCCACAAACTCAGAGAGTAACATTAGTGAGGTTAATTCAAAAGGCATAAAAAAGTTATCCTGTATGGATGTTATTTTAATGTTTTTACTCGAAATTTATGGCATGGACCTGTATTTTTGCTATCATGCAGTGATATAAAATTAACTTTACTCAGTGCATTAAACAATTTCGGCTAACAGATATTCGCAAAGGATTAATAGGCATTTAAACATTGAAAGTTATGGATCATCATCACCACGGACACGAATTCGATTATGATAGAATGGCAGAAATGAGAGAAAAAACCATAGACGTGCAAAGTGTCATAGATTTCATGCACATAAAACAAGGCGAACGAATAGCAGATGTTGGTTCCGGAGATGGATACTATTCAATGCTTCTGGCACCTAAATGTTCAAAGGTATATTCTATAGATATAAGTAAGAATGGAATAGAAAGAGAAAATAAAAAGATAAAAGAAAAAAAGATCCTAAATGTGGAGACAATTCTAGAAGATATGTGTAAAATGGAAAAAATTCCAGAGGTAGACAGAGTTTTCTTTTCAACCAGTTTTCATGACTTTCCCTGTATGGATGAAATTATCCAGAAATTTTCACAAAAGAATAAACCAGTTTTTACACTGTTAGAATTCAAGAAAGATTCAACATTAGGTCCACCATCAGAAATAAAGCTATCACCAGAAGAACTTAATGCCATATTTTCAAGGAATAACTATGTGAGAAGTGATATAAAGTTCTTCGATCATCACTACATAGCAAATTATTCGTTCCACAAATCTACGAACTAGATCTTAACACCAAATCTTTCCTGTTCCATAAGAATGTTATCCTGCTGGTTTCTCAAAAGAAATGAGAATATAACTGAAACTATAATCGTTGCAAAAATTGCTGCTGAATATTGGTTTGAATTAAGGATGTTCGCTTCAAGGGCTATAGTAGCGATAATGACTCCCACCGCACCTCTTCCTCCTAATATTCCTGATGAAACTCTCCCAGAACCTTTTGAGAAGAATTTTCTTCCAGCATAATAATCAAGAAATCCTCCAATTAGAATTGTTATGATTATAAGAAGTGTCATTTCTCCCAGTGAGTTAAAGGTTGGAAGGATGGCTTCCATTCCGGCTATGCTGAAAAAAAGAGGTATGAAGAAGCTATCATTCAACCGTCCCAGTGTTCTTGTAATAATCCCAAGAAGTTCTTTTCCTATTATGACGTCGCTGATAAGTATACCTGCAAAGAAAGCACCAAGAACATATGATATACCTATCTCATCCAGGAGAGACGCGACTATGAGTCCAGATAAGATTATGCTACCAAATACAAGTTTTTCACTTTTAGACTGGTACCTTAGTCTTTCAAAGAAAGCCATGACCGTTTTTGAATTTTTTCTTAAATAATGATCTGCCAGAAATATCAATATGAGAAAAACTACAATCGACACAAGCTCGTAATTCAATCTTTTAAGGTCTACTATTGCTGAAAGAATAATGAATGCAATTATATCTGTGAATATAACAGATGCAAGAATGGAGTTTCCCATTTCGTATTTCATCAGGTCATATTTATTCAAGAGCACTGAAATAATGGAGATTGATGGCACTCCTATGGACACGGCAAGTATAATATCTGATGCCCCAAATTTTCCATAGAAAATCTTCAAGAAAAGAAGCATAATTAGTAGAGGAATTATGAAACTCGTAGTCGAAAGTAAGATCCCTTTTTTAACATTCCTGACCAGTGTATAGGTTGTTGACTCAACCCCTATAAGAAGAACTATGAAGAACAAAGAAATTTCTGAAATCCCCGTTATTATGGAACTTGGTAAAACAAGATCTAGAACAGCTTTTCCAAGGATAAACCCGGCTATTAGTTCACCAATAACTGAAGGTAAGCCGTAATATTCGAAAACACTTCCCATAATTATGGCAAGAAGCAAAAGTACGAATATTGAAAGTAAAAATGTCATCTATCGTTCTTAAATTGGTAACTCCCTTATAAAATATTATACACAATAAAGTTGTACTTTTTTAGTCCAGGATAAAGATTATACTTGTTTACACGCTGAAAATGAATCGGATGAAAAGTATGTGAAAGTTCTTTAATTTACAAGCTCTTTTCCAGTTCTGATATTAGATATGAAAAAGAATGGATAATATCTCTATTCACACATGTCAAATTCATCATCTCACCTGAAAGGACGTCAGGAAAAAATTATTTTCTGACAAAAAAATAAACACACTTTCTGTTTCATAAGGAAAGCCACTCTGTCAGTTAGAACTAAAAAATATAAAAATATACTCAGGCTGATAAAGAAGGTTAGAAAACAGCATATTAAAAACTAACTTATGATTTCAATCTAATAGTAATTTTCATCACATAAAAACTCTAAATTACTCGCAAAAGCACTATATAAGTATTTAGAAATTATAAAAAATTTATACCGATGAAATAATACACATAAGGTTTAGGTGAAATTTAATGAACAATGAGGTTGAAAC
>JAJZJZ010000163.1 GCA_021809755.1 Thermoplasmata archaeon | reverse complement strand
TTCCAATTACTGAGGCTGTAATAGGAGCTTCTGCCTATCTTGTATTTGCCATCTTTTATGCAATCAGAACAGTAAAATTAAAGCCGGAAGTTGCAGCCCGTGCCGGTAAGTCCGTAAATCTGGTTGAAGAAGAAAAATTAGTGGAATTGGAGAAAAAAAGCCAATAGACTAATTAATTCGTAAATAGTTGACTTTTTCCATTAATAACTGTTTTTTATTGGAGTTAATATCTGCGTTGTGATTTAACTCCTTAAACATTGATAAGTTCTACCATTAACAGAAGTTTATTTATTGCTACCCAACCCTTTCGGCATTCTATTATATATTTTCAAAAATAGAGAACATTAAAACAAAAAATTTATATTTTATTGTATTGGGCATTAATGCCATCACGCAGATCCATCTTACTTTCTGAACTAAATGCTGAGGAATATCTCAAAATTTCACACCACGGAATAATTGCAAGCAACAGAACTTCTGCCCTGGTAGGAATGAATGGAACAATTGACTGGGCATGTCTTCCGAATTTTAACTCCGACCCTATATTTGATTCGATCCTTGACAGTAAAAAAGGAGGCAGTTTTTCAATTCAGCCTGTTGATTTTCAGAATGTTGAATCCAGCCAGTATTACATTGATAATACAAACATACTTGTAACAGAATTTAAGAAAAAAAATCAGGTAATACTAAGAGTTACAGATTTCATTCCAACCTCAAAATACAGTACGATTAATTTCCCGGAGATTCATAGATATGTCGAAACCCCTGTTGAAGGTGTGGAAATTCGTTCTGAGATAAAACTCTCGTTCCACTTCGGTAATTTACCTGAAGACGTGGTTAAACACAAAAACGGATATATATTCAAATACAAGGATGAATATGTTGGGGTATCTTCAGATTTTAACTTCAAGGTATATGGTAACAAGATTGCTGCAAATTTTAAAACGAATAAGAATGGGAGTGGATGGATCATTGTTTTTTATGGTATGCAGCATGTACAAAAAACAAGCGATTTTAAGTCATTTGATCTAATGGAGCAAACCGCAAAATTTCAGAAGGAGTGGGTATCTGAAGGAAATTTTCCACTTATATACAATCATGAAGTAGTGAGATCTGCTCTGGTTCTAAAAGGTTTGATATATGAACCGACTGGATTGATGGTCGCTGCCCCTACAACAAGCTTACCCGAGGCTATCGGCGGAGACAGAAATTATGATTACAGATTCTGCTGGGTTAGAGATGTGGCATATGTTATAGAATCACTTTCAATGCTTGGTTATAAAAATGAATCGGTAAAGTTTCTTTATGATGTAATGGAAAGGGTAAAAATGGAGGGTCACCTCAAGACAATATACACAATAAACGAATACCAGAATCTTGAAGAGAAACTTATCAACTATGAAGGTTATAGGAAATCATCTCCTGTAAGGGTAGGAAATCTGGCTGCGAGCCAGTTACAAATTGACGAATATGGTAGCCTCATAAATGCCATATACCATGTCTCTAAGAATGAAGGAACTATTAATACATACTTATGGGATTTTGTGAGGAATATACTTTCAAAGTTAACCGAGATATGGAAATATGGAGATTCCAGCATCTGGGAATTCAGATCAGAACCATTAAATTATACTTATTCAAAAGTTATTGCATGGTCAGCGTTTCAAAGAGGTATTGAAATGTCCAAAAAATTGGAGCTTTCAGCACCAATTTCTGACTGGAAACTTCAGGCCGATCTAATAAAAAAGGATGTAATGGAAAACGCATATAGTGAAAAGCATAACTCCTTTATGCAGTTCTATGGCTCTGAAAGTACTGATGCATCTCTTTTAAGAATGCCCCTTCTAGGATTCTTACCACCTGATCATCCATATATTCTTGGAACGATAAAGAAGATTGAGACCGATCTAATGGTGGACGGGTACCTTTTCAAAAGGTATAATGACAAGGACAATTTTGTTTCAGATGATAACGCGTTTGTTCTTTTATCCTACTGGTATGTAGAAGACCTTATAGTAACTGGAAAAGTAAAAAAAGCGAGGGAAGTCCTGGGCAAAATTGTCTCACATTCCAATCATCTTGGTCTAATGTCAGAAGAAATTGATTTAAAAACAGGCGAATTGCTTGGCAATTTTCCACAGGCGTTGAGTCACCTTGGCATGGTCAGAGCGGCAGTAAGATTGAATAGAGTTTCCAAAAATTACGGGAAAATCGAACATGAGTTAAAGTTCACTTTATATTAAATAATATTTATAGATTAATACATATATTTTTTTCTCCTAATTGTAGTATTTAAGCATTTTTTAAATTTAAATAAAATGATTTAGATGGAGTAAAGATTAAAAATGGATAATCCTATAGAACCAAAAGAAAAAAAAGGAAATAAACTGATAGCCATAATAGCAATTGTTGTGGTGATAGTTGTTGTAGGGTCGTTTGTTGGACTAGATTACAAAAATCTAGTGAAAACAACAACGCCCACTCCAACCACGTCTAACAATGTGTTATATGTCTATACTGGTGTGAGTGGCCCGGTCAATTCTGAGCATCTGCTTGGAGGTTGTGTAATAGCTGAAATGAAGGGAGGATCGACTCCAGCTGCGTCAGCGCAGTTAATGGCTTATCTGATGAACCCTGCGATCCAGAAGGCCTGTGAAGCCCATACTGGATTTATACCTGTTGATCAGGGAGCATATACGTCTTCACCAAGTACAACAGTACCATCAATATACGCTTCAAGCAATGCGACAGCGACTGTTACATATTACACGAGTATAAGCACAGCGGATGAGTCCTATGTTACTGGGGTTATAAACAATTTTGAGAAGGCATACCCAAACATCCAAGTGAGTGTTAGTTTCATAACCGCTGCATCCATGGTTGAGGAGATTTCATCACTTGTAACTGGAAATTCTCACGCAAATGTTGTTATGACTATTGATAATCTTGATGTTGGAGTTCTCTTTTATGATGGCTATCTAGCATCAATCAATGCCGCAAAGATTACTGCCGGAGAAGGAGTTATAAGTTCAATTTCAAATCTTAACAACTACGAAGTATCAGAGTTCGGAGGAGTATACTTCCTGACACAGCTTGTCAATATACCTCTTGTATGGGTTGATTATACAGCACTTCAGGGTGCAGGAAT